>NZ_BDUF01000064.1:0-28912 GCF_002335525.1 Effusibacillus lacus | reverse complement strand
TTTTTTTTTTTTTTTGCCCGGATCATCCGTATGACTGCTGCCGGATTGTTTTGCGGGGACTCACATGGTATTCTTATGACGGCAGGAGTTGATTACTATGCAAATGGTTGCGAATTGCATCTTGCGCCGGGGCGACCAACTGCTGATGCTGCAGAAACCGAGACGCGGCTGGTGGGTTGTGCCTGGCGGCAAAGTGGAAACGGGCGAATCGCTGTATGAAGCGGCGATAAGGGAATATAGGGAAGAGACAGGGTTAACCTTGGTGCAGCCGGAACTTCGGGGAGTTTTTACTGTTTTGCTGGAAGAAGGAGGAAACCTGGTCAATCATTGGATGTTGTTTACCTTCTATGCGGAGTCTTTCACAGGCCGCTTGCACAAGGTTTGCGAAGAAGGGCATCTGGAATGGGTCGGAATCGACACGCTACAGAAACGTCCGATGGCAGAAGGTGACAGAATTTTCCTTGCACATATCCTTGAACATCCGACTCTTCTCACCGGGAAATTCACTTATACACCCGATTATGAACTCCTTGAATGGAAACCGGAGAGCTCGATGCCTGTTCTCAGATAATCAGCCGTGACAAACGGCATTTTTTACTATAAAGGTGAATTTATCGGCAGGAGGCAACTTGTTATGGCCCGAAAAGTTGTGGCAATTGATGTGGGCGGCACGTTCCTGAAAGCGGCTGCTGTTACCGAATCGGGACAAATTGTGGCCAAAGAGCAGTGGCAGACGGAAGCAGAAAAAGGCGAAACGGCCGTGCTGGATCGAATGGCTGGAATTGCGAAGGCAGTGTCGGAGAAAGCGGAATGGAATTGGGAAGACGTGGCGGGTGTGGGTCTTGGAGTGCCGGGTTTTCTTGATTTTGATAAAGGACTTTGTGAAATGTCTCCCAACCTGCCCTGGAAGAATGTGTTTATCGTAAAGGAAATGGAATCCCGTCTGGGAGTCCCGGTTAAGTTTGAAAACGACGCAAATGCTGCGGCCCTTGGAGAAGCTTGGGTTGGAGGCGGAAAAGGTCATCGCCACATGATTATGGTTACTCTGGGTACTGGTGTCGGGGGAGGAATTGTGATCGGCGGCAAGATTTATCGGGGAGCCAACGGCATGGCTGGCGAAATCGGCCATCTGACAGTGGAACCCGACCACGGTGAGCTTTGCAACTGTGGTCATATCGGATGTTTGGAGACCATTTCCTCTGCAAGTGCGATTCTCCGGGCGGCCAAGAAGCGCATTGAAAAAGGAGAACCCACTTCATTGAGGGAGGTCGGCAACCTAACGACGAAAGACGTCTTCCAGCATGCGGCTGCCGGGGATCCAGTCGCCGCAGAGGTGATCGATTATGCGGTTCACAAATTGGGCTATGCTCTGGCTTTGCTTGGGAACACGTTGAATCCGGAAGTATTTGTTATAGGAGGAGGACCTTCCAAAGCGGGAGACATCCTGTACAAACCTTTAAACGGGTATTTTAAAAAATACGCACTGAAGCGGGTCATCGAAGCGGTCAAAATCAGTTCCGCAGAACTGGGGAATGACGCGGGAGTCTTGGGAGCCGCAAAATTGATCCTGGGTTCCTCATAGGAGCAGTCCCCCTGCAAAGTGAAGAGATCGACCAATCAAAGCCCCGGTTCATTTTTGCTATAATTTAGAGTAAGCGCATGGGATATGGGAGATGGTAGGTATGCATCCATCCGTTAAAGTACTAATATTGACGGGATTGTCCGGGGCCGGAAAATCGGTTGCCTTGCAAAGCCTTGAAGACCTGGGGTATTTTTGCATCGACAATTTGCCGCCCGCCCTTATCCCCAAATTGGGGGAGCTTGTTCTGCAATCGGACGGGAAGGTGTCGAAGGTGGCGCTTGTCTGTGACCTGCGAGCCCGGGCATTTGACAAGGAATTGTTTGAAGCGGTCAAGGAACTGGAAGAACGCCATCAACAATTGGCCTGTCAGGTACTGTATCTGGAAGCTGATGACGAAACTCTTGTCAATCGGTACAAGGAAACCAGGCGGCGTCATCCTCTGGCTCCGGACGGGCGAATCACCGAAGGCATTTCCAAGGAACGAAAGAAACTGGAGGAAATCCGCGGGAGAGCTGACTGGATTATCAACACCAGCAAGATGAAACCTTCCGAGTTGAAAGCCATGATTACGGAACGGTTTACCGACTCGGATACGCGCAGGCTTCATATTCATGTCATCTCATTCGGGTTTAAGCATGGAATGCCGATTGATGCAGATCTGGTGTTTGATGTCCGGTTTCTGCCAAATCCGCATTATGTGGAATCTCTCAGGCCCTTGACCGGCAAGAATCAGGAAGTTTACGACTATGTAATGAAATGGCCCGTAACACAGCAGTTTGTCGAGAAATTGACCGATATGGTCGATTTCCTGCTTCCTCATTTCGAGAAGGAAGGGAAACAGCAGGTCGTGATTGCAATCGGATGTACCGGAGGACAGCACCGTTCGGTCTCGATCGCCGAACTTCTTTACCGGCACCTGCAGCAGAACGATTCGGTCGTCGTCACCCACCGAGACTGCGCAAAGGAACGATAACCGATGGTAAAAAAATGGTGGTTGCTCGCCTGGACATTGTGCGTGTTTGGACTGGGCCTGATAACGGCGGGAGCGGGTCTGCATTCCGTTACAGGTCAAGCTTCCGTAATTGGACTCGCCTGTCTGCTGGTCGGCTCCGGTCTGTTGGCGCTGGGTTGGTGGCGGGATGAGCAAATTGGAAGGAAAGAGATGTTGGCGAAATTTGGCCGCCCCAAGCTTGTGGTCATCGGCGGGGGCACCGGGTTGTCCGTCCTGCTTCGAGGACTTAAGGAATACGACGTGGACATTACGGCGGTGGTAACCGTGGCTGACGACGGAGGATCATCCGGCAGGTTGAGATCGGATTTCGACATGCCGCCCCCGGGTGACATCCGTAGCTGTCTTGTAGCACTGGCCGACACGGAACCATTACTGGAAAAGCTGTGGCAGCATCGTTTCAAAACGGGAGAAGGGCTGGCCGGACACAGTTTTGGCAACTTGTTTATCGCAGCCATGACGGACGTAACGGGCGATTTTGAAACAGCCATTCGTGAGACATCACGAGTTTTGGCAGTCCGCGGACGTGTCCTGCCTGCGGTCAGCCGGGCTGTAATCCTGAAGGCCCATATGACCGACGGGAGCGTCGTAGCTGGCGAGTCGCAAATCCCTACGGCCGGCAAAAAGATTCGCCGGGTGGAAATTGAACCGGCCGATGTGACACCTTTGCCGGAAGTAATCCAGGCGCTGCAGGAAGCGGATGCGATCATCACCGGACCGGGCAGCCTCTATACGAGCATCCTGCCAAATTTGCTGGTGCCGGGGATTGCGGATACAATCCGGGCATCCAAGGCAAAAAAGATCTATATCTGCAATGTAATGACACAGCCTGGAGAGACGGACAACTATTCAGCCGCCCAGCATGTAAAGGCAATCTATGATCATGTAGGACCGGGGCTGTTTGAATATGCATTGGTGAATTCGGCCGCAATTCCTCCGGCTGTGATTGAGCAGTACCGGGAGAAACAGGCGTCGCCTGTCGTGGCAGATACCTGGAACCTTCAACAAATGGGGCTTAATGTAATAGCCCGCAACTTTTTGCACTATGCCATCTATGCCCGGCATGATGCAAAGCGCATTAGTGAGCAGATTTTGTCCATCCTGACAAAGGACCTAAAGAAAAGACAAACCGGTTTCCGGGGGGCTGACCATGTCGTTTGCGTCCAGAACGAAAAAAGAATTGACCCAACTGGAGACTAAGGCGTGCTGCCAAAAAGCTGAACTGTCCGCCATGGTTCACCTGAACAGCACCGTGGTGGAAGCATCCGGTCGGCCGATTCTTGATATTTCCACCGAGAATGCAGCCATAGCCAGACGCATCTACACTTTGGTGCGAAAGATTTTTGGTGTGCATGCGGAAGTCCTGGTGCGCAAGAAAATGCGTCTCAAGAAAAATAATGTGTACATGGTGCGCATCCCTTTTCAGGTGGGGGAAATCCTCCGACAATTGAAAATCGTGGAAATCGGTGTACAATATAAGCAGAATATCGATCCGGAACTGATTGCCAAGCCTTGCTGCAAACGGGCATACTTGAGAGGAGCGTTCTTGGCGGCGGGATCTGTCAACGATCCGGAAAGCAACTCCTATCATCTTGAACTGTCGCTGGACGGAGAAGCGTTGGCAAAATCCTTGCTGAACCTGCTTAATGAATTCCGGCTAAATGGCAAGATGATTGAACGCAAAAAAGTGTTTGTGCTGTATCTGAAGGAAGGGGACAAAATTATTGAGTTCCTGAACATCATCGGGGCTCACCAGGCACTGCTTCGCTTCGAGGACGTCCGGATTCTGAAAGATATGCGCAATCAGGTCAATCGCTTGGTCAATTGCGAAACGGCAAACCTTAACAAAACCATTCATGCCGCAGTACGGCAAATTGAAAACATCCGGTTGGTGGAGCAGTTGATCGGTCTGGACAAATTGCCGCCCCATTTGAAGGAAGTGGCGGAGCTCCGGTTGAAATATCCGGATATCAACCTGAAAGAGTTGGGTTCGATGCTGGCAGGCAATGTATCAAAATCTGGAGTGAATCACAGATTGCGCAAGTTGGAAGACATGGCTGAGAAACTTAGGGAGGGAATTGTATGGCCGAAAAATCAGTAACAGTGAATTTGCGTGCAGGACTTCATGCAAGACCGGCAGCGTTGTTCGTCCAGCAAGCCAACAAGTTTACAAGCGAGATTTTCGTTGAAAAAGCCGGTAAGACAGTCAATGCCAAGAGCATTATGGGCATTATGTCCCTGGCGATTTCCAAAGGTTCCGAAATCAAGATCAAGGCGGAAGGATCTGACGCGGACCGGGCAGTGGAAACTCTGGCTGAGATGGTGTCCAAGGAAGAATAGAGGCCATGAACCCGTTGGATTGGACCCATATCTGGGATGATTATGAAATGATGATGTATGTCGGAAAGGATGACACCGGGCAGGAAAAGATCTTCATGCAGGTGTCAAGGATCATCCGGACGGATCAGGCAACCGAACAAGAGATCCTTTATGACAGGGAGATCGGATTCCTGAACCCGGACATCATTCGGGGGGTGGACCGGGATGCATGGGAGGAAAAGCAGCTCCGATGGTTCCTTGAGACTCATCCCGATCTGGTGGAACGGGAGAAAACGTTCCTGAAAGAATGGGAGAAGAGCCGTTAAGGCTCTTTTTTCAATGGTTTGATTGAACATGGTTTCCCGTATTGACGAATACGGGGTATTTGATTAATAATAAATATTTTATAATATTGACGGGGAAAAAGTTGTCATATAGATTTGAAAGTGTGGAAAGGTGATAGAAGCAGGAGGTGTCCAATTTGCAAGAGGTTGTGTATCAAGAGGGACAGAGTTTCAAAGAGTTTGTGCATGCGAATCTGCAGCGATTCGAAGAATTGTTCAAAGAAGATGCACACAAAACGTTTGAATACATTGTTTCTCTCGAAGAGGATGAGGATCCTTGGTCGGTCTTCCAAACGATTCATACTCTGCTGGAGTTAATGACGGATGATCGCCAGCACGAACTGGCCCTGTTTGCGAAAGAACGGGGCAAATCGGGCGCGGCCAACGACCATCCATTAATGTTTATACTGGAATTGATTCACTCGTTTCGTAATGTGTATTGGGATTTATTGTACCATTATTATCAAAACTTGCATGTGGAGCAAGAAGAACTCTTTAAAGTCGAAAGAAAAACGAACCATGCTCTGGACACGTTTATCAAACATTATGTTTCTTCATACACCGAACATAAAGACGAATTGCTTCGATCCCAGCGGGAAATGATTGATGAGTTGGCCGTTCCGGTGATTCCCTTGTCCTCAAACGTGGCGGTTCTCCCAATAATCGGCACCGTTGACACCTATCGGGCGAAAAAATTCAGGAAAAAGCTCTTACACAGATCTCGGAGTTGAAAGTCAGCCGGGTGATCATCGACTTGTCCGGTGTTGCGTATATGGACACTGCGGTTGTCGGGCATTTGTTCCGGATTGTGGAAGGAATCGCCCTGTTGGGATGCAAGGCGGTACTTACAGGAATTCGGGCGGAAATTGCAAATACGATGATCGAGATGGGCATCACCATCACTGAGAAGGTCACCACGAAAGGAACCCTGCAGCAGGCACTGGAGGATTACGGTTTGTAATGCTTGGCCGTACTGTCAATATTCGTACGGAAGATGATGTTTATCATTCTTTGAGTGTAATTCGCAATATCATGGAACAAATGAATTTTTCCCAATTGGACCAGCAAAAAGTTTTGGTTAGCGTATCGGAGTTGATAAGGAATGTTCTTGACCATGCAAACGCAAAAGGGAGCTTTTCCTGCGAAGTAATCGACAAGGGGATCAAGTTTATCGTCAGTGACTGCGGCCCCGGAATCCGGAACATAGAGGACATTTTGGATGGCAAGAAACAGCCCGGTTCCCGCGGTTTGGGGTTGGGCTTGTCAGGCGTGAAGCGTTTAATGGATGAATTTTATATTGAAACTTCCGGGAGGGGGACCAAAATCATTGCAATCAAATGGAGTCGACGATTATACGCGGAAATCCGATCATACCATCAGCCGTCTGGCTTCGATCGGGCAGATTTCCGCAGGGATTGCACACGAAGTTCGGAACCCCTTGACCGCTGTAAAAGGATTCATTCAACTGTTGCAGCCGGAGAACCCCCATCCATATCTCGACGTCGCATCCTCCGAGTTGGACCGGGCGATTTCGACGCTGCAGAATCTGCTGCAGGTTTCCAAACCGGACCTGGATGACGAACCCTACATCCCAATTCATTTGTGTTCCGAATTTGAGGCGCTGCTGTATCTTTTTCAGGACAAGGTTTATCGCGTACAAATTGTCAGAAACTTCCGGGATGCGGACCAAATTATATACGGCAAACGGAATCAAATTAAGAAGGCGTTTTTTAACCTGCTAAAAAACGCGTTTGAAGCCATCCCGCACACCGGCGAGGTCCGGATTGAACACCGCAGGACGGAAGACCAGATTCATGTAACGATTCAGGATACAGGAACCGGGATACCGGAAGAAAAACTGGAGTTGCTGGGAACCCCCTTTTTTACAACAAAAGACGAAGGTACCGGCATGGGACTTGCCCAAGTCTATTCCGCCCTGTACCAGCATGGCGCAACCATTGAAGTCTGGAGTCGCGTTGGGGAAGGCACCACATTTTTAATCAAATTTTCTTTGGAATCCATGAAGGAAATCAAACTTGCGGATTTGGAACTTCAGGATGCGGAAGGCTTTAGCCTTGAGCAGTTTTTCCGCGTGAATCACAACCGGTTTGACCAAATGTTGTTGGTCGATGTTGCTCAATTTCTTGATTACGTCAAGAAAATCAAGTATTTGTCACCGGAGAATTTCCTGGACATCGTTCACCGGTTGCTGTTCGCAACATTAACACAGCAGCGGGAGGACGCCTGGTCACTGGCTGCGGAGAGAGGGGCAAATGCCGCAAAGCATGGTGTTCCGCTCGCGCTGGTCATTGATTTTTTCCTGGCCTACAGGAAACTGGTATGGGATTTTCTCTATACTTACTTTCGTCACCGCAGACTCGGCAAGGAGGAGTTTTTCCGGCTGGAGAAGGAAATCAACCACTTTACTGATCTTTTTATACAGCAGTATTTGGTGCAGTATGTAGATGCCCAGAACAAATTGATGCGGGAACAGCGGGAGATGCTGGAGGAGTTGGCCGTGACGTTGATTCCTTTAACATCTTCCGTGGCGGTGCTTCCCCTGGCAGGTACGGTGGATACCTACCGGGCGAAGAAAATTCAGGAGCGGGTCTTCAAGAAAATCAAAGACTTCAATCTGAAGATAGTCGTGGTCGATGTGTCGGGAGTAGCTTATATCGATAAGGCGGCTGTCGGACATGTCTTTCGGATCGCGGAAGGGATTGCGATTCTTGGATGCAAAGCGATCGTAACGGGAATTCGCCCTGAAATCGCCAACATTATGGTCGACATGGGGATTTCCATTTCCGGTCAGGTCGAGATCCAGAGTACGTTGCAAAAGGCGATTGAGGAATATGGATTGCACAAAACGAAAGCTTGATGAAGAAACAGCCGGTCTCCCAAGGAGGCCGGCTGAATTGTTGACAGTCACTGTTGGGCAAGGCCCAACAACTGCTCGATCTTGGGTTTCAGGTGCAGGATACCGCCCAGAAATGGACCAGCACCGGCCCATTTTTTAAACTGGCAGGGTTAAATCCTTCCGCATTCAACCACATGGTTGCCCCTTCCCAAGAAGGAAGCGGGGTGCCCAATCGCATTGGCATAGGGATGTCCTCCCGCTGTTAAAGGGTCTTCTGGCCGGGCTTCCAGTTGGCGGGGCAGAGTCCGCCCGCCTGCAGCGCTTCCAGAACACGCAGGGTTTCGTCCACGCTGCGGCCGATGTTGTTGTCATGGACAACCTGGTATTTGATGACGCCTTCCGGATCGATGATGAACAACCCGCGGAGGGCGATTCCTTCCTCCTCAATCAACACGTCATAAGCACGGGACACTTCTTTGGTAATGTCGGAAGCAAGGGGATAGGCAAGTTCGCTCAATCCGTTCTTGTCACGGGGAGTGTTAATCCACGCGCGGTGAGTGTAGACACTGTCAATGGAGACCCCGAGAATTTCGCAGTCGAGATCGAAGAATTCCTGTGCCCGGTCGCTGATGGCGGTAATTTCGGTGGGGCAGACGAAGGTGAAATCAAGCGGATAGAAGAAGAGAACCAGCCATTTGCCGGCATAATCCGCCAAGCTGACGGTGTGATCGAGTTTCTCCAGGTTCTTGGTGGTTTTCATTTTGAAATCAGGTGCTTTTTGACCAACTAACGGCATATGTACAAACCTCCTTCTAAAAATAACCCAAGAGGCGCAGGAACGATGAGGGCGCATGCTCCTGCGCTTGGGTATTGGCGTAGACACTTTCATGATATCATCATAACTAAAATGAATCAATAAAATAACTAATAATAATTCTAAATTTTTTTCGTCAAATAGAATCGAAAGAGCCACTCCAGAAACTAATGGAGTGGCTCTTTTGTGGTGCACCCGAAGAGAATCGAACTCCTACCTCAGGCTCCGGAGGCCTGCGTCCTATCCATTGGACCACGGGTGCAAACTATATGTGATTTTGCTAACGCTGATCCCTAAGCGACGTTTTTTATCATACACGATGCCAATCGTTTTTGCAACCGCCAAAATCAGGCTGAAAGCGGACGAAATTCGGCGTGAAAATGAAGCACCTGCGTGCGTCCCGTTGACCGGACCAATTTGTCGGAATTACAATGGGTAAGAAGGCATGGTCGGTCTGGAATGGAAGACCGGCTTGAGGAGGAACCGAAATGACAATCGCGAGAGCATTGACAATCGCCGGATCGGACAGCGGCGGCGGGGCAGGGATACAGGCCGATCTCAAGACCTTCACCGTCCTGGGTGTGTACGGAATGTCCGCGCTGACTGCGATCACGTCGCAAAATACCCTTGGTGTGCATGGAATCTACAATCTTCCGCTGGAAGCAATTGAGAAGCAGATCGACGCGGTGGTGACCGACATCGGAGTGGACGCGGCAAAGACGGGAATGTTGTCACAGGTGCCCATCATTGAACTGGTGGCTGCAAAAATCAGGCAACACACCATCCCCAACCTGGTGGTGGATCCGGTCATGGTGGCGAAAGGCGGGGCCCGCCTGTTGGAAGATTCGGCCCAGCAAGCACTGATCACAAAGTTGATTCCGCTGGCGAAGGTCGTGACCCCTAATCTGCCGGAAGCGGAAGTGCTGACCGGACGAGAAATTCGCAGCGTAGAAGACATGAAGGACGCTGCCAAGAGGATTCTGGATTATGGCGCTCAGACTGTAGTGGTGAAGGGCGGACATCTGGCAGGAGATGCGATCGATATTGTCTATGACGGACAAATGTTTGAAGAACTGCGTTCCGCGCGCATTGAGACACGACATACCCACGGTACCGGCTGCACATTCTCGGCAGCAATAACAGCCGAACTTGCAAAAGGGAAGAACGTTATGGACGCGGTGAAGGTGGCAAAAGAATTCATCACATGTGCCATTTCCGACTCGCTGGAATTGGGCGGCGGACACGGTCCCACCAACCATTGGGCATACGGCAGGCGGAACCAGGCATAGAACAAAAACCCCTTAAAGAATAAGTGTTTTTCAGGTATCAACTTTCACAGTTCGCCGCTTTTTCGTATAGGCGATTTTCAAGCCCTTATTCGACCTCCCGGTTCTTATGACCAAGGTTAAGACCCCGAAATAAGGGCCTGAAAGCCGCTTATTTCACACAGGAGGGTTTATCATTTACCCGTGATGGGCTTGTTTCTCTTTGGTAGCCAGCAGCACTTTGCCAAACAGAGCCTCCGTCTCGGACTTCAAGACCTGCAGCCCCACTTCCGTAATTCCTCCGGGTACGGCCACACGGTTTATGATTTGCTCCAGCCCCATTTTTTCCTCGACCAACAATTTGCCCAATCCGTAAATCATTTGGCTCACCAGATGATCCCCCGTTTCTTGGGGAATTTCGCCCAGATGCGCTGCAGCTTCGGAGAAAGATTTCAGGAGATATGCGAAGAATGCGGGGCCGCAACTTGCGAGATCGGAGCAGACCCGAAGGTGATCTTCCTTAATAATCACAGGGAAGGAGATGCTCCGGAAAATTGTTTCAATCAGTTCTTGGTCGCAGGGCGCAACCCGTGACCCGTACATGGTCAATATCACACCGGCCAAGGCTTCCTGTGTGATGGAGGGGATAATTTTAATCACTTTACAGGGAGTTAAAGATTCCAGGTGTTTCAAGGACCAGGCGGAATTGATCGAGATCAGGAATTTCTCCCTATTAAGTTGAGGATTGATTTGTTCCAATACCGGCCGGATGTCTCCTGCCTTTACGCAGAGGAAGATCAGGTTGCATGATTCTGCCAGTGTGGCAGCACTGTCCGCTTTTTGGACATTGGGATATTGACGGATGATTTCATCCAGCTTGGACATCGTCCGGGTGTAGGCTGCCAAGTCCGTGTTGGGCAAATTGGAGCGGACGAACGCCCTGACCAGCATCCCTCCCATGCTGCCCGTTCCGATAAATCCTATACGCAAGCCAGTCTCCTCCCTTCCCGGTATCTATTGCAGTGTATTCTTCAAACGGAGGGGGCATGACTAAAATTTAGAGAAAGGAAGTTCCGGAAGGGGGCACGCGGAGTGGATCGGTCAAGACCGTTGTACCTGATCGAACAGGGACATATTCAGCGTTCCAATTTGATGCGGATTGGGAGAACTGAGCCCTGGGTGCGGGAACGGTTGCAGGATTTGCAAGTTTACGACATTCGGCAGGTTAGGTATGCCCATCTGGATCAGTTTGGCACCTTGCATGTCCATATCAAGTCTTAGTGACGGGATCGGGGAACTGCGCTATTATATAAGGTACATAACGATTTGCATTCGGGGGGAGGGGTGGCCAACATGCGGATGGGATATGGACTCTGGCAGGAACAAACGCAAAAGCTTGTAATGACACCAGAATTGCGCCAGGCCATCACGGTCTTGCAGTATTCGTCGCAAGAACTTCTCGAATACCTGGAAGAAGAAGTTGCGCACAACCCGGTTATGGAATTGGAAGCGCCTGAATGGTTGCAAATCGCCAAGGAACTGAGGGACAACCGGCAGCGAAGCAACAGCCGTGATCAGCATAAGGAATTCCCTGTTGAATCGGTTGTTCGAGCCAACCAGTCGTTAGAGGAATATCTCAATCGCCAACTGAGCCTGGTCAAAGCATCCCCCAAAGAAAGACAACTGGCCGCCTTTATCATCGGGAATCTCGACTCCAATGGATATTTAACCATGAAACTGGAGGAAGTCGCGGAGATCCGGGGGTGCACCCGGGATGAAGCGGAAACAGCTCTTCGTCTGGTTCAGTCCCTGGAGCCGACTGGGGTGGGTGCGCGTTCGCTCGAAGAATGTCTATTGTTGCAAGCGTTGGAAATCCGGGGAATCAGCCCTGTGGTATTGGATATAATCGAGCATCATTTGGCTGATGTAGCCCAGGGACGTATCGGCAAGATTGCGTCTGCATTAGGGGTTACCCCCAAGGAGACCCAACAGGCGATTGACCTGATCCGGACTCTTGACCCGAAACCGGGCCGTTGGTATACGCATGAGCCGCCGACGTATATTTCCCCCGACGTGATTGTTGAGAGGGTGTCAGGCGAGTATGTGGTGGTAGTGAATGACCAGGCACTTCCTCGTTTGCACATTAATGATTTTTACAGGAAAGTGCTGGAACAGAAAGAGGACGGGATCTCCCGTGAAACCAAGGAGTACATCTCAGGCAAATTGAATTCGGCCCTCTGGCTTCTGCGAAGCATTGAACAGCGCCGGCAAACCCTGTTTAAAGTAACGGAAGCCATTGTGGACCTGCAGAAAGAATTTCTTGACCACGGAGTGCGCAAACTAAGACCGCTCACGTTAAAACAGGTGGCCGACCGGATTGGCATGCACGAATCTACCGTTTCCAGAGCCACTTCCGGTAAGTATGTGCAAACGCCGAGAGGCGTATTTGAGCTTAAATATTTCTTTACATCAGGTGTTTCGACTGAGGCAGGGGATGGTGCATCGGCGGAGAGCATCAAAGCGAAGATCAGGGCGCTGGTGGAACGGGAAGATTCCGCACAACCGTTAAGCGATCAGAAAATATGCGAACTGCTGCAGGAAGAAGGAGTTCGCATATCCCGCCGCACTGTGGCAAAATACCGGGAAGAAGCGGGCATTGCATCATCCATGCAGCGAAAACGATATTGACAATTTGTGTTGCGTTTTCCTGGTTCATCCCATAGAATAAAAGAGGTGGCATTTACTGCCGTTTTCTTTTGGGATATATGGGACGCTAAAAGTATTACCGGGACTAAATAAGTCCCAAGGAGGTCCTCTATGAAGGAACTGCTTGCAATTCAACAGAAGCTTATACCGGATCTGTTGCAAGAGATGAAAAGACGGTACCGCATTCTGCAGCAGATCAATCTGGCCCAACCAATCGGCAGACGAAGCCTTGCGCAAAGTCTTGGAACAACAGAACGGATCCTGCGTACCGAGGTTGATTTCTTGAAGGAGCAAGGGTTGATCTTTGCCGAGGCGACAGGCATGAGCTTGACGGATGCAGGCAAGCAAGTGCTGTACAGCCTGGATGAAGTGATTCGGGAAATCGAAGGGTTCAAGGATTTGGAACAACGGCTGTCCAAACTGCTCAAGGTTTCCTGTGTGATTATTGTACCCGGTGATTCGCAAACAGATCCGTTGGTCAAGCGGGAGATGGGCTATGTTGCAGGACAAGTGATCAAAGAAAGGCTGCAGGATGGTGTCATTGCCGTTACCGGGGGAACTACAGTAGCCATGATTGCCCAGATGCTGCCGAAAGTGCAATCCGGCTTCCAGATCGAAGTGCTGCCGGCCCGAGGTGGAGTCGGGGAGAACGTGGAGGTGCAGGCGAATACCATTGCGGCTTTGTTTGCCAACAAGCTTGGGGGAACCTACCGGATGCTGCATGTTCCCGATAACATCTCGGAAGAAGCTTATCACCTTTTATTGGAAGAACCCTACACCCAAGAGTACATCACCCGGATTCAGAAGACTCGGATGCTGATTCACGGGATCGGGCAAGCTATCACTATGGCAAGCCGGCGGGGTGCATCGGCGGATGTCGTTTCTCTCCTTGAGGAAAAAGGGGCAAAAGGCGAAGCGCTCGGCTATTATTTTGCAGCGGACGGACAGGTGGTCCACGCCATGAATTCCATCGGTCTGCGCATGAACGATCTTGAACGGGTTGAGACCATAATGGCGGTAGCCGGAGGAGCCGACAAGGCGGAAGCGGTGCTTGCCGTCGCCCGAGGCAGCAGGCAAGACGTTCTGGTTACCGACGAAGCTTGTGCGGAAGCCATATTAAAGATGACACGGGCAGATGATTTGACATAAAAATTTCAACTGTAATTTGATCAAAGGGATAGGGGAGGAAATCAAATGACAATTCGAGTAGGCATTAACGGTTTTGGACGAATCGGAAGAAACGTGTTTCGGGCAGCCATGGATAACCCAAATATTGAGATTCTGGCTGTCAATGATTTGACTGATGCGGAGACTCTTGCCCATCTGTTGAAATACGACAGTGTTCATGGGGTTCTGGAAGCAGAGGTGGAAGGGAAAGAAGGGTCTCTTTTTGTCAACGGCAAAGAAATCAAAGTATTGGCGGAACGGGAACCGGGGAGCCTGCCCTGGGGACATCTCGGTGTGGATATCGTGGTGGAATCCACCGGCCGTTTTACGGATAAGGCCAAAGCGGAGGCACATATCACCGGGGGTGGTGCCAAGAAAGTCATTATCTCGGCTCCGGCAAAGAACGAAGATATCACCATTGTGATGGGAGTTAACGAAGACAAGTATGATCCTGGTTCTCATCATGTAATCTCCAATGCGTCTTGCACCACCAACTGTCTGGCGCCTTTCGCCAAGGTGCTGCATGAAAAATTCGGGATCAAACACGGTTTGATGACGACAGTCCATTCCTACACGAACGACCAGCAGATTCTTGACCTTCCGCATAAAGATTTGCGCCGTGCGCGCGCTGCAGCTCTTAGCATCATACCGACCTCAACCGGAGCGGCAAAAGCTGTGGCATTAGTTCTTCCTGAACTGAAGGGCAAATTGAACGGTTTTGCAATGCGGGTTCCGACCCCGAACGTATCGGTGGTGGATCTCAATGTGGAAGTGGAGAAAGCAACTACGGTGGAAGAAGTCAACGGGGTCTTAAGAGAGGCTGCAGAAGGTTCGTTGAAGGGGATTCTCGGCTACTCGGAAAAACCGCTTGTATCAAGCGATTATAACGGCAATCCGCATTCCTCCCATATTGACGCTTTGTCCACAATGGTAATAGACGGCACCATGGTCAAGGTGGTGTCCTGGTATGACAATGAGTGGGGCTACTCCAACCGGGTGATTGACCTAATCGAATATATTGCCAGGAAGTCACTCTGACTGTTTTTTTGGGGGACGTAAATTGTCCCGGGGTGACCTGGTCGGGACAATTTACGTCCCGACCTATCTTTGGTAAAATGATACGCTGGGGAGAATGATTGATTCTCCTCTTTACATTGCATGGAGGGACCCGTCATGAACAAGAAAAGTGTCCGGGATATTGATGTACATGGCAAACGAGTATTTGTGAGAGTGGATTTTAACGTTCCCTTGGAAGACGGAAAAATCACCGACGATACACGGATTCAGGCAGCATTGCCAACCATCCGGTACCTGATCGACCAGGGAGCGAAGGTGATTCTCGCCAGCCATTTGGGACGACCCAAAGGGGAAGTCAATCCAAAGTATAGCCTGGAACCTGTGGCGGTTCGTTTATCGGAACTTCTGGGCAAGAACGTGGAAAAGACCAGTGATTCCATCGGGCCGCAAGTGATGGAGCGCATTGCGCTGATGGAAAACGGGGATGTACTTTTGTTGGAGAACGTCCGCTTCCATAAGGGAGAGGAAAAAAACGACCCTGAACTCTCCCGCCGGTTTGCGGAACTTGCGGACATCTACGTGAATGACGCTTTTGGCACAGCGCACAGGGCCCATTCGTCCACGGCGGGCATAGCTGCCTATCTTCCGGCGGTAGCCGGCTTTCTGATGGAAAAGGAAATTTCCGTCATGGGCAATGCGCTGTCCAATCCTGAGCGGCCTTTTACCGCGATCATTGGCGGGGCTAAAGTCAGCGACAAGATTTCAGTGATCGAAAACCTGTTGGATAAAGTGGATCGTTTACTGATCGGTGGTGGCATGGCGAACACCTTCTTGGCAGGGCTTGGCCATCGGCTGGGCAAATCCCTGGTTGAGTCCGACAAGCTGCAAATAGCGAAAGAATTGGTGGAAAGGGCAAAGAATACAGGGGTCGCTTTGCTGCTTCCCGTTGACCTCGTCGTTGCCACCGGGTTTTCGGCCGATGCGGAACATAAAGCGGTTGGTTTGGATGAAGTCCCCGCAGACTGGATGGCTCTGGATATCGGACCGAAAACCATCGCCAGCTACCGGGAAGCGATCCGTTCCTCCAAGACGGTAATTTGGAACGGGCCCATGGGTGTATTCGAATTCGACGCCTTTGCCAAAGGAACCAACGAAGTGGCCAGGGCAGTGGCTGAAGTGGACGGCACAACCATTGTGGGAGGCGGAGATTCGGTTGCTGCTGTCGAGAAGAGCGGTTTGGCTGACTCCATGACCCATATCTCCACAGGCGGCGGAGCGTCGCTTGAATTTCTGGAGGGCAAAGTGCTGCCGGGTGTAGCCGTCTTGCATGACAAGTAAATCAAGGGAAGGAGCCATAACATGTCGCGCACTCCCATCATCGCGGGAAACTGGAAGATGTTCAAGACAATCGCCGAGGCAAAAGAGTTTGCTATGGTCGTTACGAATGAATTGCAAGGAGTAACCGGTGCGGACATGGTTGTCTGTGCGCCTTTTACTGCACTGGCTGCTCTAAGGGATGCATTGACAGGCAGCAACCTGCTGCTGGGGGCGCAAAACGTACACTTCGCAGAAGAGGGGGCTTATACGGGGGAAATCTCCCCCCGCATGCTGACCGAACTCGGAGTCCGGTATGTAATCATTGGTCACTCGGAGCGCCGGGCCTATTTTAACGAAACGGATGAAACGGTCAACAAGAAGGTTCATGCATCTCTGAAGCATTCCCTGATTCCCATTATTTGTGTCGGGGAAGACCTGGACCAGCGGGAGGCAGGCCAAACCTTCACCATCGTGGAGGAACAGACACGGGCTGCCATCGCGGGAGTTGCTGCAAATCAAGCAGCCGAATTGGTCATTGCCTATGAACCGATTTGGGCAATTGGCACCGGAAAATCCTCCACTGCCCAGGATGCAAACGAAGTGATTGGACACATCCGCAAAACTTTGGCTCATATTCTTGATCAGGAAACCGCCAATCGGATTCGCATTCAGTACGGTGGGTCCGTGAAACCGGACAATATCGGCGAGTTCCTTGCACAAACGGAAATTGACGGAGCCTTGGTGGGTGGAGCCAGTTTGGTGCCGGATTCCTATGTGGGACTGGTACGGGGAGCCGTAACCAAAGAGAAATAGAACTTTAAGGAGGGAGCCGGATGACAAGACCAAAACCAGTAGCGTTGATTATTCTGGACGGGTTCGGATTGCGCGAACAGACAGAGGGGAACGCAGTCGCCCTTGCGAAAAAACCGAATTTCGACCGGTATTGGGGAACCTATCCCCATACGCAATTGAATGCATCCGGTGAAGCTGTAGGCTTGCCCGAAGGCCAAATGGGCAATTCAGAAGTGGGACATCTGAATATCGGGGCAGGGCGGATTGTTTACCAGGACCTGACCAGAATCAGCAAATCGATCCGGGAAGGCGAATTTTTCGACAATCCGGTGTTTCTGAACGCCATCCGCCATGTAAAGGAGAACGGAACCGATCTGCACCTGTATGGCCTGGTCTCCGATGGCGGAGTCCACAGCCATATCCAGCATCTGTTTGCTTTGTTAGAGTTATGTAAACAACAGAAACTGGACAGGGTGTATGTCCATGCATTTCTGGATGGCCGAGACGTGATGCCGCATACAGCTGTCAACTACATACGTGATTTGCAATACAAGATGGAGGATCTCGGTGTAGGAAAACTGGCTACAGTGCAGGGCCGTTATTACGCCATGGACCGGGACAAACGCTGGGAAAGAACGGAGAAGGCCTACCGGGCTATGGTATACGGGGAAGGGCCGCAATACACGGACCCGATCCTCGCGCTGAAGGAAAGTTACGAAAAGTCGGTAACGGACGAGTTTGTGATGCCCACTGTCATCGTAAATCCGGACGGCACACCCGTCGGGCGGATTAAGGACCGGGATGCGATTATCATGTTCAATTTCCGGCCAGACCGGGCCATTCAGATTTCACAGGCATTCACCAACCAGGACTTCCGGGGGTTCGACCGGGGACCCAAATGTCCCAAAGACTTGTATTATGTCTGCCTGACTCACTTTTCAGAAACGGTGGACGGTTACGTGGCCTATAAACCCACAAATCTGGACAATACGATGGGCGAGGTGCTCACCCAGCACGGTTTGAAACAATTGCGGATTGCGGAAACCGAGAAATTTCCGCATGTCACTTCCTTTTTCTCGGGGGGACGGGAAGAGCGGTTCGAAGGGGAAGAGAGGATTCTGATTCCCTCTCCGAAAGTGGCCACCTATGATCTGAAGCCGGAGATGAGCGCCTATGAAGTGACGGATGCGGTTACCAAAGAGATTGAGGCAGACAAGTTTGACGCTATTATCCTAAACTATGCCAATCCGGACATGGTGGGGCATACAGGTGATTTGGCAGCAGCCATTAAAGCGGTGGAGGCAGTGGACGAATGTCTGGGCCGGGTCGTAGACAAAGTGCTGGAAAAAGGCGGGGTGGCCATGATCATCGCAGACCATGGCAATGCGGACATTATGATTGATGAAGTTACGGGCAAACCCTGGACCGCCCATACGACTCAACCGGTGCCCTGTATTGTGACTCGAAAGGGGATCCGGTTGCGAGATGGAGGAATTCTGGCGGATGTGTCGCCGACACTTCTGACTTTGCTTGAATTGCCGCAACCTGCGGAGATGACAGGGAAAACATTGATTGTGTAAAAATTTTTATGTAAAGGATGAGCAGGCAATGAGTATCATTTATGACGTTCGTGCCAGAGAAGTATTGGATTCCCGTGGGAATCCGACGGTGGAAGTGGAAGTGGAACTGGAGAGCGGTTCTATCGGCCGTGCAATTGTTCCCTCCGGTGCATCGACAGGCGCCTACGAGGCGGTTGAGCTTAGAGACGGAGACAAAGGCCGTTACCTTGGCAAAGGGGTATTGCAAGCGGTTGATAATGTCAACGACGTTATTGGACCGGAGATAGTGGGAATGGATGCGTTGGATCAGGTGGGCATCGATAAACTGATGATTGACCTGGACGGAACTCCGAACAAAGGGAAGTTGGGTGCCAACGCCATCCTCGGCGTATCCATGGCTGTCGCTCACGCGGCGGCCGATTTCCTGGGGCTGCCTCTTTATGTATACCTTGGCGGATTTAATGCCAGAACCTTGCCCGTTCCCATGATGAATATTTTGAACGGTGGCGCTCATGCGGATAACAACGTGGACATCCAGGAGTTTATGGTGATGCCTGTGGGAGCGGAAAGCTTCAGGGAAGCGCTGCGGATTGGGGCTGAAGTTTTCCATTCTCTGAAAGCGGTCCTTAAAGAACAGGGGTTGAATACGGCTGTAGGTGACGAAGGCGGTTTCGCCCCCAACCTTAAGTCCAATGAAGAAGCGTTGAAAGTGATCATGACCGCCATTGAGCGTGCGGGCTACAAACCTGGCGAACAAGTGTTCCTTGCCCTGGATGTGGCTTCCACCGAAATGTACAAGGATGGCAAATATCATCTGGAAGGCGAGGGGGTAACCAGGACTTCCGAAGAAATGGTTGCCTGGTACGAAGAGTTGACCGGCAAATACCCGATCATCTCAATCGAAGACGGACTGTCGGAAGACGATTGGGGCGGCTGGAAAATCATGACCCAACGACTGGGTTCCAGAGTGCAGCTGGTGGGCGATGACCTGTTTGTGACCAACACCGAACGTCTTGCGAAGGGAATTGAATCGGGCGTGGGCAATTCCATTCTGGTAAAGGTCAACCAGATTGGCACCCTGACCGAGACTTTCGAAGCAATTGAAATGGCCAAACGGGCAGGCTACACAGCTGTAATTTCCCACCGCTCCGGCGAGACGGAAGATGTGACCATAGCCGACATTGCCGTTGCCACCAACGCCGGTCAGATCAAAACGGGAGCCCCGTCCCGGACAGACCGCGTGGCGAAGTACAACCAACTGCTGCGGATTGAAGACATGCTGGATTACACCAGCCAGTACGGTGGGCAAAAAGCGTTCTACAATATCAAGCGATAAGCGACAACAGGTTGCCGCCTGAAGCTGCCTATGCTACAATAAAACGGCATCAAATTTCTCGTTCGTTCACGGACCCGTTCCGGGAGGTGGAAGCATGGTTACATTTGCAAAAATTTTACTGGTGATTTTCAGCGTACTCCTGATTATCACCGTGCTGCTGCAGTCCGGCAGAAGTGCGGGCCTGTCTGGCGCCATCACCGGCGGTGCGGAGCAAATGATGGGGCGCAAAGCTCGCGGGATGGATGCGGTTTTTGCAAAGATCACCGCTGGATTGGCGATCGGTTTTATCCTTTTGTCCGTCTGGGTAGCATGGCTTGTCACAAACCAGTAAACCATATCATATGAAGAAATCTACCCCGCAGGTAATGGCGGGGTTTTCCTTTCTTTCGGGGTGATTGCTGATGTCATGTTGCTTGATCCTCCATGGTTTTACAGGTTCGTCGCATGAAGTGGAGCCTCTGGCCAATTACTTGCGGTCACTCGGTCATGAAGTGCATACTCCAACACTGGCCGGCCATGGCGGGACCCGGAAGGATATGAAGCAATTCGGCTGGCAGGATTGGGTGCAGAGTGCCGAGGAGGTACTGTTGAGGCTGTTAAGTCAGGGAAAGCGGGTCCATGTCATGGGGTTTTCCATGGGCGGTTTAATCGCCGCTCATTTGGCGGCCAAGTATCCTGTGAGATCTCTTACGATGCTGTCTTCGCCCATTTACTATGTCAATCGGCGGCAGCTTGTCCGAACCGTTGCCGAAGCGGTTCAACACCGGGTAAAGGCATTCCGGGACAATCCGCGAATATTTCGAGGCAAAGCGCACGAGGACGGGGGCGACCCGGGCGCAAAAGATATCCAGCGCTACGCCATGCGGATCCGGATTACTCCGCTAAAAGCCATCCTGAACTTTCAGAAGCTGGTTCGGGCATTGAAGCCCGACCTGAAGCGGGTTGAGGTTCCCACGATGATTATCCAGGGGGAAAAGGAGGATCTTGTACAGACAAGAAGTGCCTGGTACATCTACAATGCCGTCCGGTCCAAGGAGAAAAAGATTCATTTTTTGGGGGATTCGAGGCATATGATCTGTCTGGGTCGCGATCAGGCGGAAGTTTGCCGGCTGGTGGCCGATTTTATAACGGGTCATGGGGGGAAAGACGATGAATCTTAAACGACCGGAACCGTTTGAATTCAATGGTGGAAAAACGGGTGTGCTGTTGATTCACGGCTTTACGGGCACACCGTCTGAACTGCGTCCACTGGGAGAATACCTGGCAGAAAGGGGGTTTACGGTGAAAGCCCCTCTCTTGGCCGGTCATGGAACAACACCGGAACATATGATGAAAACAGGTATGAAGGACTGGATCAAATCGGCCGGAGATGCCTATTTTGACCTCAAGAAGCAGTGTAAAGACGTGTTTGTTGCAGGCCTTTCCATGGGTGGGTCCTTGTCGCTTCATTTGGCAGCAAGGCTGCCGGTCAGAGGGGTTATCCCCATGTGTGCCCCCATCTTTCTTGCAGATCGAAGGGCCCGGTTCACCCGCTGGTTGACTCCGTTCATTAAGACAACCAGAAACAAGGCACCCTATCCGGAACACATTGAACCTTATATGGCGGGTTATACTGTGACACCTGTCAAGTGTGTGCCCGAACTGCTGAAATTGATCCGTATGGTTCGGAAAGAGTTGGATCAGGTTCGTGCCCCCGCCCTGATCATGCAGGCGGAACAGGATTTGACTGTTCGACCCGAAAGTGCCCAATATATATACCGTCACATTGGTTCTGCCAAGAAGCAGTTCAAACAATATCCCAATTCCGGGCATATCCTGATTGTCGACCATGACAGGGAACAGGTATTTGCGGATATAGAAGCGTTTTTAAAGGAAAACTAAAGATTCAGGGACAGCAACAGTTCCGGAAGGAGGTGCGGGATTTTGGAGCAGAGAATCGTGGAAATCATGAAGGAAAAGCTGTACAAACCAATGAATGTCATGGAATTGAAAGAAGCATTGGGCGTTCGGGAAGGAGACGAACTGGAATCACTGGTTTTGCTGCTTAACCGCATGGAGGATGAAGGGATTGTGGTTCGTACCCGCACACACCGGTATGGACTGCCTTCAAAAATGAACCTAGTGGTCGGACGGTTGCAGGGCAAAGCCAAAGGGTTTGGATTTGTAATCCCAACAGATCCGGAAGAAATCGCAAACGGAGATGTCTATGTCAATGCAGGCGATATGAACGGCGCCATGCACGGGGATAAAGTCATTGCAAGGGTACATACGAAAGCGGGGGCCAATGGCCGGAGGGAAGGCGCCATCATCCGGATTCTGGAACGGGTTCATAAAACGGTAGTGGGCACATTTGTCTCCCACCAGCATTACGCATTTGTTATCCCCGACGATCCTCGTTTGGGGATTGAACTGTTTGTGCAGGAAGCGCAATTCAACGGAGCTGCTGACGGCATGAAGGTGGTAGCCGAAATCACCCATTACCCTGAAGGCTGGAAATCCATTGAGGGAAAAGTAATTGAGGTTCTTGGCTATCCGGATGAACCGGGTGTGGATATTCTGGCGGTGATCCGCAAGCATGGGTTGCCGGAAGCCTTTCCGGAGGAAGTGCTGCAAGCGGCAGAACGAGTTCCCGAAACTATTGGCGAAGAGGATTTAAAAGGTCGCCGCGATTTGCGAAACCGCCGGATGGTCACCATTGACGGGGAAGATGCGAAGGACCTGGATGATGCCGTGTCGGTGGAGCGGTTGGCCAACGGAAATATACTGCTTGGCGTTCACATTGCGGACGTTAGCTATTACGTGCGTGAGAATTCTCCACTGGACAAGGAAGCGCTAAACCGGGGGACTTCTGTTTATTTGGTGGACCGTGTAATTCCGATGCTTCCGCACCGTTTGTCCAACGGGATTTGTTCCTTGAATCCGAAAGTGGACAGATTGACCCTGACCTGTGACATGGAATGGACACCGGATGCCGAGTTGGTGCGTCATGATATTTATCCCAGCGTCATCAAGACCAATGAGCGAATGACCTATACAAACGTTCGCAAGATTCTGGTGGAGAAAGACCCGGAACTGATGGAACGGTACAAGGATCTGGTACCGGATTTTCAATTGATGGAAGAACTTGCGATGAAACTGCTTGAAAGGCGGATGCGTCGGGGAGCTATTGATTTTGACTTTGTCGAGACCAAGATAGTTGTAGACAGAGAGGGCAAACCTGTTGAGATCAAGAAGCGGGAACGTTCCATAGCGGAGCAAATCATTGAAGAGTTCATGCTGGCTGCCAATGAAACGGTCTCAGAACATTTCCACTGGATGAATGTTCCATTCCTATACCGGATTCACGAGGAGCCGGACGGAGACAGAATCGACGAGTTTAATGAATTTATCTACAACTTTGGCTATTCTGTGAAGGGGGTCGGCAACAAAGTCCATCCGCGCGCCTTGCAGAAGCTTCTGGAAGAAGTAAAGGACAAGCCGGAAGAAAGGATCATTTCCACTGTCATGCTGCGTTCCATGAAGCAGGCAAAATACTCTCACGAACCTTTGGGCCACTTCGGGCTTGCAGCCGAATATTACAGTCATTTCACTTCACCGATACGCAGATATCCCGATCTTGTGATTCACCGAATCATTCGGGAGACTTTTGAAAACGGCGGGCTGCTGTCACAGGACCGAACCGAATATTTGCGTTCCCGATTGCCGGAAATCGCTCAGTATGCATCGGAACGGGAACGACTGGCAGTGGATGCGGAACGGGAAACGGATCTGGTCAAGAAAGTGGAGTTTATGGAAAACAAGGTCGGGGAGGAATATGAAGGGCATATCTCCGGTATCACCACTTTTGGAATTTTTGTCGAGTTGGACAACTCTATTGAAGGTCTGGTTCACATCTCTTATTTGGAAGATGACTACTACCATCATGATGAAAAGCGTTATGCGTTGATCGGAGAACGGACAGGCAGAACCTTCCGGATTGGAGACCGGGTCAAAGTAAGGGTGGAAGCGGTCAACAAAGAGAACCGGACCATTGATTTCCGAATGCTGGAAGGCGGTCAATACGTTGGGATAGGCGGAGGAAAACGGAAAGAAAAAACAGGTGACCGAAGGCGGGAAAAGGTGGTTGTGGCGGAACGGGCTGCAAAGTCGAAGGGCCGGAAGGGCATTCGCAGGGATAAGACAGGTTCAGCAGACAGACAGAAAAAGCAAGGATTGAAGGTGGTGGCCAAAAAAGCCGCAAAGAGAAAAAAGAAATAAGCGGGACATATAAAGACCCGGGTACGGGTCTTTTATTAATAAATTGTAAAAATTCGTCTGTTATGTTAGCTTATATATTAGAGAATTCAGAAGTACTAAAGAGGAGGCACCCAAATGATTGCATTAGGTGATAAAATTCAACGCCTTCGTGTCTGGAGAGGCCTTACGCAAACGGAACTGGCTTCCGGATTGGTTACACCGAGCATGATTTCCCAGATTGAGGGCAACAAAGCAAATCCTTCAACCGAACTATTGCTGCAAATTATCAAGCGACTGGGGGTTTCTGTCGAGACCTTTTTCAAGGATGTCTATTTCGATCTGGGCGGTAGGGCCATGTACCGGTTTGCCCTGGATCTGATGGAACACGAACAATATGGTGCGGCTTTTCAATTTCTCAAACAATTGGAGGACCGGCCAAGCGTAGTTGAGTCCAACGAGCTGAAATACCAGACTGCCATATGTCTTCAGAATACCGGAAAGATAAAGGAGGCAATCGACCGGTTAGACGAAATTCTTTTGGTGGTTCAGGTGGAGGGAGACCGGGAATTTCATGCCAAAATCCTGAATCAACTGGCGGAAAGCTATTACAAACTGCATAATTTGAGTCTTGCCCACTTTTACTCGGAGAAAGCCAATTCCATCTTCGACACGCTGCCTGAAGCCGACAAGTATGCCAAAGCAAGGGCAAAAAGCATCATGGGCGTTGTGTCTTCCAAACTGGGAGAATACAACAAATCGTTGGGGTTGTATCAAGCAGCCTACGAACTGTATTTCCCCGATTACCCGGCACGTGCAGCCACCATGCTGATGAATATGGGGATTCAATACAAAAACCTCGGACAATATGAAAAAGCTGAGGAATATTATTTAAAATCAATGGATATGTTCAGGAATCTTCCTTTAGAAAAAAACAGTATTCTTGTCAAACATAATTATGGTGTATTAGTAGGCTTGACAGGAAAGTATGAAAAAGCACTTGATCTTCTAAAAGAGTGCTTGGTTGAGTTCAAAGAACATAAATTCTTGGATATGTTGCCAAGTGTACTCGAGGAGATGGCAATAGTTGAACTGAACAGAGGAAATCTGACGGAAGCCAAAGCATACGCTTTGCAAGGAATTGAAAGCGCAAACGGAGATCACTATACAATTCCTTATTTGAAAAAAGTGTTGGCCCAAATCTGCTACAAAAACGGGCAAATCAAAGAAGCGGTTAACTATTTGGAAGAAGCGATTCCGCTTTTCCAGAAATATTCCCGAATTGGAGACCTTATCAAGACGCTTCCTTTTCTCAGCAAATGCTACCAAGAACTTGGCAATGTCGAGAGGGCGGTAACGGTCTTGGAGAATTCCAAGATGTATGCCAAAAAACTCTTTTGAGACAGGGATTTGTCATGACCCCGCCATACCGGCGGGTTTTTTTAAATATGTTGTACATTGGGAAGCCTTGTATTAACAGGGGGAAGCCTTGTATTGACTTGACTTTCCGCTCTTGTTATAGTAATTGGTACGGTTGTGGCAAGGAGGTGAGCTTGCAATGGCGAAGAAGGATGAGGGTCCGAAAGCATTGGCCCAAAACAGGAAAGCGTCTCACGACTATTTCGTTGAAGATACTTTTGAGGCTGGCATCGTCCTGACAGGGACTGAGATCAAGTCGGTCCGCCAGGGCAAGGCGAACCTTCAGGACAGCTTTGCCCGGATTTCCAACGGTGAGGCATGGCTGATCAACATGCATATTTCCCCTTTTGAGCAGGGAAACCGTTTCAACGTCGACCCCACACGTACCCGCAAACTGCTCCTGCACAAGTCGGAGATAATGAAACTGTTGGGGCAGACAAAAGAAAAAGGGTACTCGCTGATTCCGCTCAAGCTGTATGTCCGTAACGGATATTGCAAGGTGTTGCTTGGGCTTGCCAAAGGCAAGAAGAACTATGACAAGCGGGAGTCGATTGCAAAGCGGGATGCCCAGCGAGATATGCAGCGGGCATTGCGCGAAAAGCAGAAATACTAGGCAATGGAGAGACAAACTGCCATCGCTTTTGTGTGGGTTTTATGGTAAACTAAAATTTGCTCACTGATCTTATGGTTTTTCGGGTCTCCAATGAAGTACTCGGAATTACTTTGGAGGTTTCTAGTCACTTCGTTGGGCCCTTATATGGGGGCGTTTTTGGATTCGACGGGGATTGTTCGAGCATGAGTAGCGGGTCGTGGGGCTGCGGACACGTTAATAACGCGGGCGTAAATATAAACGCAAACAAAAACAACAACCTCGCTCTCGCTGCTTAATTGCAGCTAGGCCGTTCTGTTCGCTATCTCCGGTGTAGCGGGCGGGACGTCATCCAAGCCGGATAGTCTGGACATATCGGTCTGTGTATGCCAGGCGAAACTCAGCAGACTAGCTGATCACCAGCCTGTCCCTCGGCGGGTGTGAGGCGAAACTTTAAGTAGAGCGGACTGCACCCGGAGAAGCTTATGTGGCGAGGTCTTCGGACAGGGGTTCGATTGGAAAAACCGAATTTCGGGTATCTGGTCGCCTTGTGTGGTGACACACAAGTGAAAACTTGGCTTAATCGGTGAAGCCTACGTTTGTGGACGCCGCTCAGCGTCCTGAATAAGGTAATACCGAGCGGTATGTGGAGCAATCCAACAGCCGTGTATCGACTCATAGGCTGCCTTGAAAATCCAAGTGAATTGGAGAAGGCAGTACTAGGATGCGGAATTCTGACCCGTCGATCGAGTCACAAATTATGTTCCGCATAAGACGCCAAGGGACTTGGAACGGTGAAAAAATCGGCCAAGTTCAAGATATAGTCAGTGCCAATGCGAAAGCATGGAACAACATGTCCCCTCGCCTCCACCAAACCTATCAGAAAAGAGACCGTGTTAGGTCTCTTTTTTGCGTTTTCGAAGGTTGGCTAGTGCACGCACTCCTGATTCGGATCAATGGTCACAAGATATATCCATTGCAGAAAAACTGTTAATTTACTCACACGCCCCGGCATGCAATGCACAATTCATTTCATCGTTCAATGAAGACGGACTGCATGACGTACATATTTTGAACTGGGGATGTTACCGTGATTTGTTGCCGGAAGTATCGGGAAGCCGATGGACATCGAAATATGACGATATGCCGACCTATGAGATTTACAATTTATCAAACTCCCGCAGGTTACGAAAGAAGTTGTAGAGAGGGTATGGAATATGCATCATCCGGGGCAACAGTATTTGGCTAATGCACGCGAAGTCTTGTTGCAGGCAAGCTGATGTTACAAGGCTTTAAAGTGAGCAGACCGTTGTCTGGTGCCAGTAGATATAATCTTGTTGCGGAAAAGGATTCTTTCTTTTCACGAGCCCATTCCATCATCGGTATTGCTGCGTCTAATACTGAGGCCGCTGCCGGAATTATCACCTTCCGAACTGTGCTTCTCATAGCCTAAATGGTGGTCCATTTCGGCCTCAAATACCTGTTGAAGCGTGTCCTTGAATAGGCTTTTAAGAGCCTCATGGACATCCTCAACAGTCCGGCAATCTCTGGCTAAATCCTGAATAAGCTTCTCTCTGGCATTTTACATAAATGGTCATCTCCTTATATCTGGTAAGTTTAACCATTTACACAAAAGTTTTTACGGTCTCAGGAAGAAAGGCTCCGTATAACCTCGGATATATCTTTCTTCAATTTTTCGTATCCTGTGTACCTTGTCTGAGTGAAGTTTGATATAAATTTTTGGGAGCCTGATTGCACCAAACTTATACTCCTGGTTGTAAAATAACTGATTATGAAACCTTTATTTCACGATCTGATGGCAGGATTTTTGATATAGCGAATTCACATGTACTTATTGGGATATATTAATTTCTTCTCGGAAATCAAGGGGTTGAATTAGAGCCTCAAAAGTCGCTATTTCTAAAATCACTACCCAAAAATGTTACAATTAGTACCAAATAGTCCGCTATTTTTCAGGGACGAGTCATTATAGCAGGCGAGCCAATCACTGCACACCAAACCCATCCTCACAACAACCGCCACTCATAAACTGGGGTCAAACTGTACCTGGAACGGGGTCAAAACCGGCAATCGATGTCAAATAAGTGTGTCGCCTTTGGCGGCTTTTTTCGGCAAAATGTTGACGGCCATTGTGAAGCGTCTCAAGATGATGTACGGATCGGCTTCCTGAGAGTGAGCAGATTTACCTCCGGTGGACACAACAACCGGAACGGCAAATGGGACATCCCAAGTCCCCGGCTGGTATATACAAGGCAGTGGGGGCCCGGTTCAGTCCCGTGTGATATTTCCTTCCCATACGAGGGAATAATGTCGGACCAACAATTGGAATGCATACTTGTCCACCGTGGGAATGACCTGATATTTGCAGGGAGATTCTGTGTTCCGGTCTTACCGAATCGGCATAATCGGGCTCGTGGGCGATCAGGATGTGACAGACTGGGAGCCGCCAACAATCCCTCGTTCATCAACAGCTGTGTTTGTCAATCAAAAAGTTGACCACTTTGCTAAACAAAAAGTTGACCACCCACAAATGGAAAAATAGTAGGGTCGACAGAGTTCCATGTCG
>NZ_BDUF01000063.1:65177-68629 GCF_002335525.1 Effusibacillus lacus | reverse complement strand
TAACCCACCAACCATTTATTAACAATGGGCTTAGGGGGCTTAGTTTGGTATTGCCTTTTTACGTGAGTCTGTGGCCTTTAATTTTCAGGATAGACATCGCCACGACTGGAAACCTTGATGATCAAAATCACCAATTGTTCGTTTTCCACCGAAAAGATAATCCGAAAGTCCCCCACACGTTTCCGGAAAAGATTTTCGCCGCCTTCCAAAGGCTTGACATTTATATCGAGATAGGGATTCTCGGCCAAGTCAAGAATGGCATTCCGGATCCGCAAGCGTGTGGGCTTGTCGAGTTTCTTGATATATTTCTCAACTTCTTTCCGAAAGATCACTTTATACATCATTGCTTAGATCCCCAAACACTTCATCATAAGTGGCATACTCACCTTTTGCCACTTCCTCTTTGGCTTTATTTGCCTCAGCCAAAATTTCGGTCAACTCATCCGAAGTCAGATCGTCACTGTCTTTTTCGCCTTCAAAAATGATTTTGGGCAGTGCCTTTACGAGTTTCTCGTACCGATCTTCGGGTAACAAGTCAATAATGCGGTGGAACTTTTCTTTTGGCATCGACATAAGCGATCCCTCCATAATGTCCGCTAATTACTATTAGGGGCGATTGAATTTATCTTAACTTCACTCTTGATGTCCGCTAATGTATAAATTAAGATAAGATTATCATGTCCGCTAATGTAAGTCAAGAATTTGGAGGGTTTCCGACAGTGAGCATCCAAAAGGAAATATCCGAACAAGGGGAACAAATAATTAACGATTTCGTACACACCCTCTCCACAAAGGAAGACCTGAATTCAAAAACTTTGAAGGAATACGCAAGTGATCTGAAGCAGTTTATTAGATGGTTTGAGAGTTCTGAGCAAAGCAACCAGAAGAAGGATGTGGCCTTCCGATTAGAGGATGTGGCTACCCCTACATTGACCCGATACCAGGAAGTTATGCAAAAAATAATGAAACTAAAGCCGGCAACGATTAACCGCCGATTGGTTACACTCAAACGATTTTTTGGATGGGCTGCTACCGAAGGACGTATCCGCCGCGATCCGTCCAAACCGGTGAAGTTAATTCCGGAGGAAAAGACGAGCCCCCGACAGATGACAGAAAAAGAAGAAGCGGCTCTGGTTGCTGCAGCGGAACACAGCGGTTCATTACGAGATCAGACAATCATCATTTTAATGATTTATACGGGCCTCCGGACAATGGAAGTTTGCGATTTGGCGCCGGAAGATATTAAGATCGGAAAACGGAGCGACCATGTTATCGTTCGCTCCGGAAAGCGCAATAAAGAAAGAGAAGTTCCACTCAACTCCACGTGCAGATCTGCTTTGGAAAAATATATGGCGACACTGTCGCCCAACAGCAAGTATTTGTTTCCGTCCGAAAAAACAGGTGGTCGGCTCAGCGAACGAGCATTACGACATCTCATCCAAAAATATATGAAATTGGCACGGCTCGAAGGATTGAGCGCTCATGATCTGCGGCATCGATTCGGGTACGTTATGGCAGTAAACACACCTTTGCACCGGCTGGCTCAAATTATGGGTCATGACAGTTTGGATACGACGATGATATACGTCAAGGCGACCCAAGCGGATTTGCATCCCGAAGCAGAGAAGATTGCCTGGCAGTTAGGAAAGTAAAAAAATAATGCTGGATCGGCATAGCTCAGAAAAACCTTGCTCTCCCTCTTCCTACGCCTTTTTGGCAAAGTGGAGGGCAATTTTGACTTTCCGCACAAACTGCAATATCGAAACCCATGGAGCTCTTTTGCATGAATACGAAAAAATCCCCGGTTTCAACCGGGGATCACGCCTTGCCTCATTCATGCGCCAGCATTTGTTTTGCGAATTTGCACCAGATTGTCGGAAATTCTCTTCTTGTCGATCTTGCCGACCGAGGTTTTCGGGAGTTCTTCCACGAACACAAACTTTTTGGGGATCTTGTATCCGGCGATCTTGCCCGAGCAAAATGATTTTAATTCTTCCTCGGTCAGATTGCGGTCCGCAGTGGGCACCACCACGGCGGTAACCGCTTCCCCCCATTTTGGATCGGGGAGTCCGACAACCGCAACCTCGGTGATATTCGGATGCGCTTCCAGAACATGTTCCACCTCAAGCGGATAGACGTTCTCGCCGCCCGTGATAATCATGTCTTTCTTGCGGCCCGCAATGTAGTGATACCCCTCCTCATCCCGCCTGCCAAGATCCCCGGTACGGAGCCATCCGTCCTCGAACGCTTCCGCTGTAGCCTCCGGTTTGTTCCAATACTCCGAGAACAGGTGGGGACCGGAAATCCAGATTTCCCCTACCTCTCCCGGCTTCACGTCACAGCCGTTGTCGTCCACAATCCGAATCGTGTTATGAAACATCGGCACGCCTACCGATCCGATCTTGCGCCGTGCGTCCTGCGGGTGAATATAGAAATTGTTCGGACCCGCTTCTGTCATTCCGTATCCTTCTTTAAAGTTCAGGCCTTTTGCCCACATTGTTTCATAGATTGTATAAGGACAAGGGGCGCCTCCGGAGAGAAACGTATGCATCGCTGAAAAGGACGTTTTCGCAAATTCGGGAGTCTGGATCAACATATGATACATGGTCGGCACAAACAGAGCGATTGTACAATTCTCCCGCTGCAAAATCTCGACAATAGAAGACGGTTCAAAATCCTTCCCGATCACCACAGTGCCCCCCGCGTACAAAACCGGTGTCGCAAGAGCATTCAACCCGCCGGTGTGAAACATTGGAAGGTAGACGGGAGTAATGTCATTTGCGGTAATTCCCCAGCTTACGACCGTGTTGATGGCGTTCCAAACAATCGCACGGTGTGACAGGACGACTCCTTTCGGGTGGCCTGTGGTTCCTCCCGTGTATATGATTGCCCAAGGATCTTCCAAGTCCACTTTTGCCGCAGCCGTCAGTTCCTCCGATTCCGAAATAGCTGATCGGTACGCAGTTTCACTGATCACCAGAGGAATTTGCGCCTGCTCGTTCAATTCTTCAACCGACCGGCTGTACGACTCGTTGTAAACCAAAACTTTCGGAGTACAGTCAGCAAGGACATACGCGAGTTCGGAAATTGCGAACCGGTAATTCAAAGGCACAAAGACGGCCCCTATCCTGCCGGCCGCGAACAACAGGTCCATGTAACTGATCGAGTTGGGAGCCAATAACGCGATGCGATCCCCTTTTCCCAGACCGGACCGCTGCAGATACCCTGCCAGACGGCTTACACGTTTATGGAATTGTTGATATGTCAGGCGGATTCCGGTACTGACCTCCACGAGCGCAACTTTCTCGGGAGCAAGACGGGATCGGCTCTCCAACCAATCGGTTACCTGTTGCATCAGAACGTCAATCCTCCATCAACACTTAATACGGCTCCATTCACAAAGCTTGCTTCCTCGGATGCCAGGAACAGATAAGCGTTTGCTATATCCGAGG
>NZ_BDUF01000063.1:0-65096 GCF_002335525.1 Effusibacillus lacus | reverse complement strand
TTGCCCAACCTCCGCAAGGGCGTTTTCTCTTTCATCTGATCAAGGATCTTTTCCGGCACTTTGTCCGTCATTCCGGTCACGATAAAGCCCGGAGCCACCGCATTGACGCGAACTCCCTTGGGGCCCAGTTCCTTGGCCCAGGTCCGGGTCATCCCGATGACACCCGCTTTTGTGGCGGAGTAATTCGTTTGTCCGATATTTCCGTATAAGCCAACGACAGAGGCTGCATTGAGAATCACACCGGACCCCTGGTTGACCATGACCCTGGCAGCCGCTTGCGTGAAATAAAACACGCCTGTCAAATTCACGGCAATCACTTGGTCCCACGCGGCTGGGTCCAGTTTGACCAGGAACCCGTCCCGCGTAATTCCCGCGTTGTTAACCAGCACATCAATTCTGGAAAAGAGGCTGACTGCCGTATCAACAACCTTCTGTACATCGTAAAGATTGCTGGCATCCGCCTTGACAAACTCCGCTTTGGTTCCAAGAGTGCGGAGTTCCTGTACGGTTTCCGTGCCAGCCTCTTCGTCAAAGTCGGCAATGACCAGCCTGGCACCGTTCCTGGCAAAGAGCAGTGCGGTCTCTTTCCCGATTCCGTTGGCACCGCCCGTGATAATCGCTACTTTATCCTGCAGTCGCATGAGGCAACCTCCCTGAAAACCTGTTCCAATAGTTTTGACAGCATAATACCTTTGGCCTGTTACATACGAGTTGCAAAACTTGGCCCAAACAAAAGACGCCGGAAATTCGGCGCCATTTTGTGTACATGATCCCGGCAACTGATTAATTGGCATCTCCTGTAAAAGGACGCAAACGGTCTTCAAACCCCCGCCAGAATGTACGAGAATTGCTGCGGGCCTGGGCGGCATACTGGTCAGCCAGCTCCACCCATGCATTGCGTCTTTCCCGCTGGATCTTTACAAATTCCCTTGTATTGTCTTCCCAACGCTGCTCCACCTGGTCCATGAAATCCATTGCGAACTTGAGCGGAGTGAAGGCCAGTTCGGTCATCTTCCCGGCCACGTTTTTCCACTCTTCGCTTTGGCCGTTGGACAAACCACTGCTTTTGTCGGCCAGCTCTTTCCAGAATCCTTCAAAGTTGCCGCGTTGTTTTTTCATGGACTCTCTGACCTCAGTCCACACGTTGAGACAGGCTTCTTCCGTCTCTTCCAACTGTTTGCGTGCTCTGGTCACGTTCGCTTCATAGTTTTCCCATACAGCATCGACGAAAGAATCCACTTGGTACTTCTTGTCATTCGCCTCGTTGAATTCATTTTGATTCAGGGTCATCAGGTTTCATCTCCTTTTTCTTTTGATTATCAATCTTTTGCATGTCGCCCTCCGCGCGATAGGGTGGCATGTAAAGATTAAACATATTGGTGTACATGCTGAAAAAATGGGTAAGCATCGTTTGATATCTTTCCAGTTCAGCAGCGTACGTTTTCAGGTAAGCCTCCCCGATCTCTGTCAAAGAATAGACGCGCTTGGCCGGACCGGTGGAAGAGGTATCCCAGGTGGAACGAACAAAGTTGTTCTTCTCCAACTGCCGGAGCATCCGGTAGATGTTGCCTTGATCCAGGGCCTGAAACCCAAGGGAAGTCAACCGCTGGATCAGTTCGTACCCATGGATCGGCACATTGCTCATCAGGAGCAGCATAAACGGAACGAGAAAATTCTTCGGAGGACCGCCTAATCCGCTTTGTTCTTTGTCATCTGTCATCCACATCACCCTCGCTAACATCTATATGTATTTTACATCTATATGTGTGCTTTGTATACTCCCTTAACAAAATTTTTTCGAAAATCCGCGTTTACCCTTTCTCTTTCCGGGAATACAAGTAGAAGTCCTAACACAAGGAGCCCCCCACACAGGATCAATCTCCAGACCCCACACAAGGCGGCCGTTTGTTGAATACAATACTACACCCAAAGGAGGGATAAGCCGTGTATACCGCCACCATTCAAAACATCACCCTGCATTACGACCGGCTGGGTTCCGGTGAACCTCTTCTGTTGCTCCACGGCATGGGAGAACGTAAGGAAGGCTGGGTCTGGCAGCATGAATTGGCTGACGAGTACGACCTGATTATTCCCGATCTGCGGGGGCATGGACAATCGAGGCAAACCGAGGACATATCGGTTGAGAATTGCGCTCGTGACATTCTTGCGCTGCTTGATCATCTCGGTATCGGGAAGGCCCATATCTGCGGTTTTTCCATGGGCGGATTGGTTGCCCAGGAGATGTACCGCCTGGAACCCGACCGGTGCAGGTCTTTGATCCTGGTCAGTACCTACCATTATATCCCGGAATGCCTTCGCCCCGTGTTGTTCGGCATGTACATGTGGAAGCATCTGTTTCTCCCCCGCTTTATCAGAATGCGTCTCACAGCCTTTACCTGCCTGTATTCCTGGGATGAAACCACCATTCAGCGTTTCCACCAGACCGCTTCCGGAGACAACTGCTATAAAAAAATCGTCAGTTCCTGTGTAGCCATCGACAACCGGAATCTGCTGTCAAAGATTGAAGTTCCCACCCTGATTGCCGGAAGCGAATACGACCTGATTACTCCGTCATGGATACAGATGCTGATGCACAAATCCATTGCCGGTTCCGAATTGGTCATTTTTCCGAAAGCGGGGCATATGTCCAAGCTGGAGAAACCCGATGAATTCAACAGATCCCTTCGCCGTTTCCTGAACCGAAACCGGCTGCAGCCTAGATCAACCGGGCAGGACCGATAGATCTGTGTTGACCCTGCCGGCAAGCGATAACGGTGCCTGTAACAGCAAATTTCCCCTTCGGTGACACAGGATCTGCCTATAAAACGGAATCGAAACCTGCAAGCCTTTTGGCAAACAGCATGTTGGTGAGCCGGATCCGGTAATGCAAATCTTTATCCCCGGCGGTTTCAGCGATGCTGTGCCCCGGGTCCAGGTTATTTACCTCAATCAGCCACATTTTCCCTCCTTTGTCGAGGGCGATGTCGATCCCCAGATTCGCGCTTTGGATGCCACAGGACTCAAATGTTTTCGCGATCTCAAAACCCAGGCGGCACATCTCTGTCATCATGACATTTGTTTCATTTTCTCCCGCTTTTAACACATTTCTCAATGTGATGTTCGCCGGTTCCGCGGTTCCGCCCCGATTGATATTGGTTACAACTGCATTGGTTGGGCCGTATTTTCCAAAGATGCCCATCTCCTGCCATTCACCCGTTTCGTTTTTGACCAAGACCAACCGAAAATCAATGATCCTGCTGCCTGCTACCATAAGATCCACGGCCTTCTGTATAAGATGCTGACGACTTTTCAACTGTCTCTCAAAGAATTGGCTGCTTTCACTTGTCCCTTTGAAACGCAGCTCTCGATTGTTATCGCCATCACGAAATTCCACAAGGATCGAATCCCCGTCATTTGATACCTTGATGATTCCTCGGCCATCACTGCCGCGTATGGGATTTATATACGCTTTGGAATGGTTGTTTATAAAGGCATCTATGTCAGACGGTTTTAAATACAGGATCGTCTCGGGCAGGTATGGCGAAACCGCTTCCGACTGGGCAAACATTTCATGCATTTCCCACTTGTCCAGGATGGGAGTATTAAATATGCAGTCTTTTCCCAGAACGGTTCGGAAGTGACTCCTGAGATCGTCTGCCAGACGGACTTTTTTCAGCAGAGAGGCGGGATATCTATAGACACCTTTGATCCACTGTTTGTTTTCTGGGTTATACATATATCCATGAATCTTAAGCCGCGTCGGATTGATCCCTTTATTCGAAAATGCCAAGATTGCTCCACGTATCTGATCATAATGGTACGTGTAATTTGACAAATAGAGGTTCTTCTTCGAAGGGTCCACCCTGTATTTCATTCCTCTTTCCCTGGCTGCGGCCAAAATCCCTATGAAGGGGCCGATCACAATTTCGTTTTCCTTCTGAACTATGTCGTAACTGCAGTAGACGGGTAGTTTCAGGTAACGTAAGACCCGTCTTGACAGTGAAATGTGTTCAGGTTTCATTTTCGCCTTACAGGTAACATGAACCTTTCGGGCCATGACACCAAACCGAAGGACTGTCTCTTTTTTATCTTGAATTCCAAGATGCCTTGCTGTTTCCGGGTGCACAATCAGACCGGCGTTCCTATGGCCATGCGGGATGATCTTCGAAATCTTGATGATGTTCATGGAACTCCCCCCTCGACAGGTCGTCTCTTAGTATATGACCCGGTGACAAGAACGTATGGACTGGTATGACTGGCGGCAAAGAAAATACATGTTTGTCACGTTTTTTAAAAGAAGAATGACCCCCTGGGGGGTCATCAAATGCTAAATAAAGCTTCTATACGAAGCATATTCAGGAAGCTCCCTAATCCCGTTTCGCCAACCAGGCGGCAGTTTCCGGATACACCTTATTGCGGGCCATTCCGCTGAATACCAGGCTGACATGCCCAACGGGATAGTTGTACTCCGTCTTGTCTTGACTTGAGATGTAGTCAAACAGCGCACGGGTTTGTTCACAAGGGGCGATATGGTCCTGGGCCGCCGTCAGCAGAAGCACGGGGCATTTAATATTGGCAAGATCCACCCGCCGGTCACGAAGCACAATTTCCCCTTTGATCAGTTTGTTCTGCTGATAGAAATCGCGAATCCATTGCCGGTAGGTTTCACCGGGGAATGCGGTGCCGTCGTTCACCCACTTGTTGAGCAGACGCCAGGTATGGACGAAATTCTCGTTGTCCACCTTCTCCATCAGATACACCCAGGGATTGATAAAGTTGCTCATCGGCTTCAACATCTTGTTGCCCAAATCGATGACTTCCGGCGGAATATTGCCGTAGGTTTCCACCAGCCTATCGACGTCAAAATATTTCTCGTCAAGCCAGGTATTGTAAAGGTCTGCATGCCGGAAGTCAATGGGAGCGGCCAGCACCACAAGATTCTTGACCCGCTCCGGATACAGCGTCGTATACATGGCCCCCATCGTGCCCCCCATGCAATAGGAGAACATATGGACCTGCTCTTTCCCTGTGTACAGGCAGACACGTTCCACAGCCTTGTGCAGGTAATCGAAAATGTACTCGGCAAATCCGTTGTTGCAATCCTCGGGTCCCGCTTCGCCCCAGTCCAGCATATATACGTCGAACCCCTGCATCAGCAAGTGCTCAACAAACGAATTCCCCGGCTCAATATCGAGAATGTAAGGTTTGTTAATCATTGCATACAGCATGAAGACAGGCGTCTGTTTGGTCACTTTCGCAGCGGGCAGCGAGAACCGGTAGACTCGCATCTTATTTTTCCGCCAAATCACTTCCTTCGGCGTCAGGCCCGTTGCCGGTTCCGGTTGGCTCAGCACTTTGAACACCTTCTGGCAGCGATCATCAAACAGATTGAAGGGAATTTGATTGGTTGACGTTCCCGGAATCCCATCCGCCACGTTTTGCCATGCCTCTGTCCAGTTCCCGACAGTCATTTTCTTACCTCCGAAAAATTCCCCGGCAGTCTCCGGGGATTTAGTGGTTTACATGTACATTCCGCCGTTTATGTTAATGCATTGCCCGGTAATGTAATCTCCGTCAACGGCAAGGAAGCTCACCGCTTTTGCCACTTCATTCGCCTGACCGAAACGTCCGAGCGGTATCTTGGAGATGATCTTCTCCTGCACTTTCTCTGGGACTGCGGCTACCATGTCGGTAAACGTATACCCGGGGCACACGCAGTTGACAGTAATGTTGTAACGGGCAACTTCAAGCGCCAGGGACTTGGTAAATCCGATCATGCCCGCTTTAGCGGCGGAATAGTTCACCTGACCGAATCCGCCTGACTGGCCGATAATGGAGGAGATGTTGATGATCCGGCCGTAATTTTGCTCAATCATCTTCGGCAGCGCGATCTTGGTCAAATAGAAGAGACTGTTCATGTTGGTTCCGATAACCTCATGCCACTGTTCATCCGTCATGTTGACAAACCGGGAATCCCTGGTGATCCCCGCATTGTTGACCAGGATGTCAATCTTCCCGAAATCCTCCAGGATTTCATCAAAGAAACGGGCAACATCTTCCGGGTTGCTGACATCTCCCTTGGCTGCGTAGACATTCGGATTGTATGCCGAAATCTCTTCCAGCACCTGCTGGGCCCGCTCCTGGTTGGCCGCATAGTTGATTATAACAGTCGCTCCTTTGGCAGCCAGTTCTTTTGCAATTTCCGCACCGATTCCCCGTGAACCGCCTGTTACCAGAGCAATCTGCCCGCTCAAAGGCTGTACGGAAACAACTTCTTGTTCTAACAGTGACATGGTTTCATCCTCCCAAATCCTCACGTGAGTCTCTTACTTCTTTTTTTCTTTACTCCTGAGTGGACTCGTCAGCTTCCTTGACGTTCCTGGTTGTCCGGGGCTGCCTTCTTCCGCGGGTTGGCGTTTCTTCCGTCGTACCGATCTTTTCGATGGACTGCAAGCTGCCGATTAAAGCGGACAACTGCTGGGACAGCAGAGCGATTTGCTTCCCCATGTCGCCGGTTTGGATCGATTGCTCCAACCGGATGAGCCGTTCTTCGATCTGATCGATCTTCGATTCCAACCCGATGACCAACTCGCAAAGCCGCGCAATGTCCTTTGTTGTCGGAAGCTTGTAATTTTGAAGCAGTTTTTCCATCTGCCTCGAATACAAATGTTCCAACTGGAGCGTAGCGTTCAGCATTTGTCCGGCTGCTGCCGCATACTCCTCGCTTTCAAGAACCTTCTGCAGCGATTGTGAAATCTTAGGCTCCACTTCACTGTAGAAAGATTTCCATACGGAAAACGGATCTGTGTAGTTCACGCTCATAGGATCCTGTTCTCCCATCAGTCTTTTTGCGTAAAAAGGTTGATCAAGCCGCGGAATTGTTCCTGCAGTTCCTTCTGGGCAGCCACTTGCTGCTCCTGGATCTGTTGCAGCCGGTTTACAAACTGTTCCACGCCTTGCTGTGTCATGCGATCTACCATCTGCTGTGATTCCCGCTGTGCCCATGTCAACATTTCTGCGGTTGCCGTTACCGAATTCTTCATCACGTCAAACATTTGCGCAGTGTTTTTCTGCGACTGTTCCAGACAAAACTCTGCCAGCTTTTCCATTTGATTTTCCACTGGATTTCCCTCCTGATCCTTGTTTTTTTTGGTTTTCTACCCTGCCCACCATACAACCGTATGCGGCAGTCAAGACTTTTAGTACATTTTTAGTATAGAAAATCGATTCAACAAGAAAAAGCATACTATTTCGACTATACTTGACACTTTTCGCCTCCTTCCGAATATCCCCTATCGGTCCAGAGTTTAGCAAACCTAGTACACGTCAGTTCAGTCAGTCTTTTCGCTTCAAGAAAAGATATGACAAACCTGTCGAACTGTTGATCCAATCGACAAATCATTTACAAAATTTTAACAATTAACGTATATTTTCCATGTCATGAAAAGGTTTTCCAGCCTCTGACCAGTGGACAAACCCCGATTTGTCAGAATTTGTCGAAAAATATATCGTGTCAGTTGTCCCTTGCCAGGAAGGAATTATTCAACCACAAGCAAATATAGTTAACTGTCTCCCTGTCCTATGTAGAGCCGCCTGGAAATTGCCCGAACCATGGCGACCGGTGCATGGAAACCGGGAACATCATCATGAGCGGCACCTGACAGGAACTCCTGCACAGCCCGGATGTAATTGCCGCTTATCTTGGAGGCCACAAGGCGGGGTAACCTTCCCCGAACCGGTGTCAACGCTTGTTGGCTTGCGGGGATCAATCAGAAACATTCTGGATGGGAGAGGGTTAATAATGAACGCCCAACAGTTGAACGAAGCAATCCTGAAACACATTCGGCCGGACACGTTTCCGGTCGGCATCAAGATCGTCAAGAGCGAAACGGATCTGCCGCCAGCGTCCGAAACGGGACATGGAGATTGAAATCACCATTTGTCAGGCTGTCGGGTTTGCACGCCGCTATGGTTGGACTGTTGCCATGAACGGGGAGGATCTGTCCTGCCCCATTGCACAGGTGGCCTTTGGATATGAACCGGAACTGCCCTACTATACGGAAGGGAACCTGGTATGCGGAATGTATACGGAAACTTTGGAGGCAGGGGCCGTTACGGAACAGAACATCCCCAAGTTTACGAAAGAGGAGAGCGGCTACTATGTGGCGTTCCCACTTGACCGCGCTCCCTTGGATCCGGACGTGGTGGTGGTCTACGGCAACTCCGCACAAGTGATGCGGCTAACGGCGGGCATGCTATACAAACGGGGCGGATCCATTCCTTCCACCTTCTCAAGCCGAGCGGACTGCGCAGACATCGCCATCAAGCCCCTGAAGACGGGCGAGCCGCAAGTGATCCTGCCCTGTTACGGGGATCGCCTGTTTGCCCAGACCCAGGCCACGAGATGGCGTTCAGTTTCCTGTTTTCCGATGCGGAAGAATTGGTGTACGGTCTGGAAGGTACGCATAAAGGCGGCGTCAGATACCCGATTCCCGCATTCCTGAGATACCAGGCGGAGTTTCCGAAGACCTACCAGAAGCTGACCGCACTGTTTGAAGAGACAAAAGCAGCAGACAAGGCTTAAAACCATCACCAGTGCCGCTATTTCGTTCCTAGCGGCCCGAAGGGAAGTAGTAACGGCACCCAGTGCCGCTATTGCGAATCACCTGCTGACGTAACGGCACACAGTACCGCTATTGCGAACCACCTGTTGGCTTAACGGCACCCAGTGCCGCTATTGCGAATCACCTGTTGGCTTAACGGCACCCAGTGCCGCTATTGCGAATCACCTGTTGGCTTAACGGCACACGGTGCCGCTATTGCGAATCACCTGTTGGCTTAACGGCACTCAGTGCCGCTGTTGCGAACCGGCCAGGATGAACCAACAAAAAACAAGCCCTTGACCCTTCCGAATGAAGGTGTCAAGGGCTTTGTGTTTCAGCGTTTATTCCTGCTGGTCGTTCATGCACCGCTCGCATTCATACATGACCGATTCCCGCTGCGAGTGCATTTCTTCGCCGCAGGAGTTGCATTGGGATTGCACCTTCCCGGCAACAGGGTGATTGTGATACGTCCATCCGTAGAACTCTGCAATTGACATGCTGCCCGCCCCCTTTTTGGTAATTCCGTGCTTTGTTGAACTCATTGTACTATAACAGTATGCGATTGTAAATAGCTGTGTTACTACATTTCGGTATTTTTTCAAGCTGTAATCTGATAAGCAAAAAAGCATCTTTAAGACCCTTTAAAGGCTCGAAAGATGCTTTTTCCGTTCCTGAACCAGATAATAGCCATAGATGGCAAAATACAGCACAACAAACAGAGCCGATCAACGGTACATGTCCGCGTAAGTGGTCCACTTGGCGACCAGACTCAGAAGCATCGCGCCCCCTCCGATTCCCAGGTCGAATGCGGAAAACAAAGTACCGTTTGCCGCTCCCCGGCGATGGGGCGGGACCCCCCTCCCTTACTACTCCATATTCTATGATATTACCAGATTGACTTGCACTCTGGTGCCTTCTTAAAGTACCGGGATCCAGATCTCCATCTGCATTTCTTGCTTGTTAAGGAGCCGTTCATCGTTGATTTCGATTTCCGGTGTTCCTGCATGCCGGTATCCGGAGGTCGGGAACCATTCGTCAAAAATGTAGTTCCATGTCCGGTGGATGGAAGGGACGAAATCGGATTCGAGCACCTTCGAAGTGGTGAATACGGCATATTGGGATTTGGGGATCGTCACGCAAACCATATCCGGTTCCGCATTGTCGAAACAGTCTACTTCCATTCCTATTACATAGGCAAATGTCCCCGTTTCCGAATTAAATTCCATACATATGCCAAGTTCAGTTCCCCGGTTCACTGCATTAGGAATTCTTGAACCCAGATTCTGTTCCAGGTATCGATCCCAGAATGCGGGTACTTCCGTTTGGTTTCGATTGTCCTTTATCGTAGTGCGGATCTGATACCCAATCACTTTCATTTCGGGCTTGGTTACAATTTGGGGGTCCATGGTTACCTCCTTGTAAAAACAAACTCCATTAGAATGGGAATCCTATCCAGTATACCAAACTGTTACTCAGAATTAAATTATTTCAAACAGGTTCCAAAGCAAGGATTCACTTAATTTGTGACAACTTCACCCTTTGATATCCGCAAGTTTACCCTTTTGTAAAAGCTGACAGCAATGTCAGAGTCAAGGAAAAAAACCGGATCCCGATACCCAGGGATTCCGGCTTCCTCCTGCCTCACTTGAGAGTCGCCTCTTCAAGGAATATACTTGCTGTTATTGGCAAGGAAATCAACAAAAGCTTTGATCATCTGAAAAGTCTGGTAGCCCAAACCGGATTCGCCGGAATTGTTTAAAGAGACCTTCCCTCCGCGCTGGGAGAAGAAGGTCCCTTTCATTCTTTATGCTTACTTCTTGGTTACCAATTCCAGATCAACCGGAATGGAGCTTTCCACTTTTTCTCCTTTTTGTACTTTGACGGCAATCTTGACGGCAGTTTCCCCGATAAGGGCAGGCTTTTGTGCCACGGTTGCAGCCATCTTGCCTTCGTTGACAGCTTTTACCGCATCGTCGGTAGCGTCAAAACCAACCACTGCAATTTTCTTGCCGGATGCTTCGATGGCTTGCAAAGCCCCGAGAGCCATTTCGTCATTGTGCGCGAATACGGCCTGGATGTCTTTGTTGCCCTGAAGAATGTTCTCCATGACTTTCAAACCTTTTGCCCGGTCAAAATCAGCCGGCTGGGATGCCGCTACTTTTACGCCATCTTTGCCATCCACCGCATCGTGGAATCCTTTTCCGCGATCCCGCGCAGCGGAGGTGCCTGCAATTCCCTGCAGTTCCACAATGTTGCCCTTGCCGCCAATCAGCTTAAGAATCTGTTCTCCCGCCATTTTACCGCCTTTTACGTTGTCGGATGCGATGTGGGAAACCACTTTCCCGCCATTGGCAGCACGGTCTACCGTAATAACCGGAATGTTGGCTTTGTTGGCAGCTTCCACTGCTGTCACAACTGCAGCACTATCCGTCGGGTTGATCAGGATGACGCTTACTTTCTTTTGAATCAGATCTTCAATGTCACTTACCTGCTTCGCAGTATTGTCCTTGGCATCCACAACGATCAGGTCAACGCCCGCTTCTTTCGCAGCTTTCTCAGCCCCTTCCTTGAGCGTTACAAAGAACGGGTTGTTCAGGGTCGAAACCGACAAGCCGATTGTTACTTTGCCACCACCGGAAGCAGCCGGTTGTGCGGGTTCTTTGGTCTCCAGTTTGGAGGAAGTGGAGCAGCCTGCCAGGACTGCCAAAGCCATGATGGATACGAGAAGCAAAGACAGAAGTTTTTTCATGAGGATCCCCTTTCTTACATGTGTTTTGAATTTCTTTATTTTCGGGACTTGGATCGGTCCAGCAGAACCGCTGCGAGGATCACTCCCCCTTTCACCACCTGCTGATAGAAGGAAGATACGTTTAGCAGATTCAGACCATTATCCAGAATCCCTATGATCATGGCACCTATCAAAGTGCCTGCGATCCAGCCTCTGCCGCCAGCCAGACTGGTGCCTCCAAGAACAACGGCCGCGATGGCATCCAGTTCATAAGCGGTACCCGCTGTAGGCTGTGCGGAATTCAATCGGGATGTCAAAATGATGCCGCTGAAAGCAGCCAACAATCCGCTGATGGAATACACCATGACTTTGACACGATCCGTATGGATGCCGGAAAGACGGGTCGCTTCCTCATTTCCGCCGAGGGCATACACATGACGTCCAAAGGTGGTGTGCTTGAGGACCACATACAGGATGGCAAAGGAAAGCAGCATCCAGATAATCGGCATGGGGATTTCCAGGAAATACCCTTTGCCAAACATCGCAAACTCCGGACTTAAACCGGTGATCGGTTTGCCCTCCGTATAGACCAGGGTCAACCCGCGAAACACCGTCATGGTGGCAAGCGTGGCGATGAAGGGAGCGATTTTTCCTTTTGCGATCATGATGCCGTTGACGGCCCCCATGACGGCTCCCAGCAACAGTCCCACAAGAGCCGCCAGCCAAGCATCCATTCCCCCGGCAATCAGGCCGGCTGTTACGGCACCTGACAGAGCCAGAATGGAACCTACGGAAAGGTCAATCCCGCCGGTCAGGATTACGAATGTCATGCCAAAAGCAATCAATGCGTTAATGGAAATCTGTCTCAACACGTTAAAAATATTGCCTACCGTCAAGAAGTCATTGCTGATCATGGACAGGGCAACCACGATTACGCCCAATCCCAGCAAGGGCCCCATCCGCTGCAGCATGTTTCTGGTTTTGTTCCCGGATGTGTGCAGGTTAGCCTGCATGTCGACTTCCCCCTCCCGTTGCGGCATGCATGATGATTTCCTGAGTCGCTTCTTCACGCGTGAACTCACCTGTGATCCGGCCTTCATGCATAACCAGAATCCGATCGCTCATGCCCAACACTTCCGGCAATTCAGATGAAATCATGATGATGGCCACACCCTGTTCGGCCAATTGATTCATCAGATCATAGATTTCTTTCTTGGCGCCGATATCGACACCCCTGGTGGGTTCATCCAGAATCAGGATCTTGGGTTGGGTGGCCAGCCACTTGCCGATTACCACCTTCTGTTGATTTCCGCCACTTAGAGATTCCACGGCCTGTTCCGCATTGGGAGTCTTTATCAGCAATTGCTTGATGGTTGATGAAGAAAGTTCCTGTTCTTTCCTCTTCTTGACGAAACCGAAGGAAGAAAGGGACGGCAGATTCGGCAGCGACAGGTTTTCCTTTACCGACAGCGGCAGCACCAATCCCTCGTCTTTGCGGTCGTCCGTCACTAATGCAATGCCTGCCCGGATCGCGTCAACCGGTTTCCGAATGACCACCTGCTCCCCGTCAATCACAATCCGGCCGCTGTCCATCCGTTCCGCTCCGAACAGAGCCTTGGCCAATTCGGTCCGGCCGGCGCCCATTAATCCTGCAATTCCCAGGATCTCGCCACCACGAACTGTCAGGCTGATATCGTGAAGTTTTCCTTTTTGGCTTACGCCTTCCACTCTTAGCCGCTCCTTGCCCAGCGGTACTTGCACTTTCGGGAAGCGATCTGTAATCTCCCGGCCCACCATCATCCGCACCAGTTCATTCATGTCGGTTTCGGACGTTTTTTTCGTGCCTATGTGATGTCCGTCCCGCAATACGGTGACACGATCACAGATCTGGAAAATTTCCTCCATCCGGTGGGAGATGTAGATCATCCCCACCCCTTTTTGTTTTAACGAGGCAATGACTCCGAACAATGACTCAATCTCGCGGTGGGTCAGGGCTGCCGTAGGTTCATCCAACACCAGAATGTCCGCTTGCATGGAGAGCGCTTTGGCAATTTCCACCATTTGCTGCTGCCCGACAGACAGGCTGCCAACCAGAGTTTCCGGATCCAGATCCATTCCGAGTTGGGACAGATACCGCCTGGCTTGTTCTCTCATGACACGCCAACGGATCAATCCTGTTTTGCCAAAGGTGAATTCCCGTCCCAGATAGATGTTTTCCGCTACCGTCAGATCCGGGATCAGGTTCAATTCCTGGTGAATGATGGCAATCCCCAGGTCTTGAGCCACCCGCGGAGAGGCAATTTCTTTCCGCTGACCCTTGATCAGGATGGTTCCCTGGTCTTTGGCATAAATTCCGCCAAGAATCTTCATCAATGTGGACTTTCCGGCACCGTTCTCCCCCATCAGGGCATGAACTTCACCGGATTGAAGAGAGAATTGCACATTTTCCAAGACCTTGACGCCCGGAAACGATTTGCTGATGCCTTTCATTTCGAGCAATGGATTTGTCATGGCAACCCCTTCCTTTTAGAAGACCACTCCGGCTTCCAGGATGATGTTGGCGTAGGGGGTGAACTCCCCGGTTCGAATCACCGCCTTGGCGTCTTTCGTCATTTGCTTGAATTCTTCGTGGCTTACGCTCTTGAGTTCAATCCCTTGCAGGGCTGCATCCACTTTGGCTTTCATGTCGGGACTTACAGTCAGCATTTCCGTCGCAATGCAGGCTTTCTCCACCTGCATCTCGACAAGAACCGTTTCCAGCGTCTCCATGAAGGATGGCACACCTTGTTTTAATGCCAGATCAATTCGTTTCACATGGGAAGGGATGGGCAAACCGCTGTCGCAGATCACAATTTTGTCGGTATGTCCCAACTCGCTGATGACTTTCGAAATCTCGCTGTTGATAATGCCAATTTTCTTCATGTTCTTCACACCTTCTGAAAACTGAACTTCTCTACTTCTTCCAGGGTCGGCATTCCTGCCTGCGCCCCCAGTTTGGTAACGGCAAGCGCCGAAACTTTTGAGGCAAAGGAAATGGCTTCCGGGAGAGCCCGGTTTGAAGCAATGGCAAAAGCCAATCCAGCATTAAAAGCGTCTCCGGCCCCCGTAGTATCCACTACAGGAACCTTGTATGCAGATACTCGTTGCAACCGCTCACCCGAACGCATGAAAGCGGATCCCTCTGCCCCTAGTGTGGTAATCACATTCTCAATCCCCAACTCAAGCAGGTTTTCCATCGCTTGTTCCAGTTGTTCCCCTTCAGCGCCCATGCCTGTCAGAATGCTTAGTTCTGTGCGGTTAGGGGTGATATAGTCGACGTTGCAAAGCAGCTCCATTGGAAGTGCCTGAGCCGGTGCCGGGTTCAAGATCACCTTTTTCCCGTGGTGTTTGGCCAATTTGGCGGCGTGGATCACAGTCTCCAAAGGAGACTCCAGCTGGAGCAGCACCAGATCCGCCTGGATGATGAAAGGTTCGTTACGGTCTACGTCTTCCGGAAGACAACAAGAATTAGCCCCCGGTACCACTACGATACTGTTATCCCCTTCCGCCAGAAGGATGGAAGCCACGCCGGTAGGCACCCCATCCACCGCCTTGACTGCCGAGGTAACGACCCCATCCTTTTGCAAGGCCGCTACCAGTTGCTCACCAAAAGCATCTTGTCCCACAGCGCCAATCATTACGGTTTGGGCTCCCAGACGAGCCGCCGCTACCGCCTGATTGGCCCCTTTCCCTCCAGGTATGAAATGAATCCTGTCCCCCAGGACGGTTTCCCCCATACGCGGAGCCCTTCCGGCTTCCACAACCAGATCCATGTTCAAACTGCCGACTACGACAATTCTCGGACGATTCATTTCATCCGCTCCCTTCTTGTCGAGTTTCTGGCAATCAATGAAACTTCCAGTTCACAAACTTGATTCTCTTGCAGAGTTCCGTTAATCTTTTGGATCAGGATTTCAGCGGCAAGCGACCCCATTTCATAGATGGGCTGCGCCACTGTGGTCAGCTCCGGTTCCATAATCTCCGTCAAGTAGATTCCGTCAAACCCGCAAACGGCTATCTGGTCAGGCACCCGAATCCCCAACCGGTGCAGAGCTTTCAGGGCACCTACCGCCATCAAATCATTCCCGGCGAAGATTCCATCCACATCCGGATGCTGCTCCAACAGCAGCTCTACCGCTTTCATCCCCCCGTCCAACCGGAAATTCCCGGGGACCATCAGGGTGGGGGTGAACCAGTCAAACCCTTTCACCGCATGTTCATATCCAAGCAAACGTTCTTTCGCGGTGGTGATCTCCTGCGGCCCATAGATATGGGCAATCTTTCGGCATCCCGTTTCCAGCAGGTGCCGTACCGCCACCTGAGCCCCCATGGAGTTTTGCGAGCGGACAATACTGCAATCCTCTTCGGAAGGCGCTCTGTCCAATACCACCAGTGGGATGTTGTGCTTCTTCATCTGCGCCACATCTTCTTTCCCAAGGGTCTGGGAAGCGAAGATAATGCCGTCGATATATTTCTTTTTCAGCACCTCGATATACGTTTTTTCCTTCGCGCCCTGATCATCGGAGTTACAGAGAATGACGGTAAATCCGTGCTTCCGGGCCTCATCTTCCACTGCTCTCGCCATTTCCGCGAAGAAAGGGTTGGTAATGTCCGGCAGAATGACCGCAATGGTGCCGGTTCGCTTGCTGGCAAGTCCCCGGGCCACCGCATTGGGTTCAAAGTGCAGCTGCTGGATGGCTTTGCGTACCTTTTGCTCAGTTCCTTGATTCACGTATCCGTTTTTGTTAATAACCCGGGAAACGGTAGCCACCGAAACCCCCGCCAACTTCGCCACATCTCGGATGGTTGCCATGATTCGTTCACCACATTTTATGTGTAACCGGTTACATATCGCTCAAAAAAATAAAACTATTTAATACGATTCAGATGTGTAAGCGGTTACATATTTGACTCCAATTTACTATGTGTTCGGTGGAGAGTCAAGTATTTTTTTGCAAAGCGAAACAGGCTGCCAGACGGCAACCTGTCTTGGTGCGCTTTATACGGATCCCCATTAGTTAGCCCTTAGATTCCTCATCGCGTTTGGATACCATGAGGCTTAAATCGCCTGTTTCCTCATTTTCCATTAAATGTTTAAGCATTGAAAGCTTGTTGTCCCAAAATTGTTCATAGAAGGAAAGCCATTCCTTTATTTCGAGAAGCGCCTCCGGTTGGAGCTTGTACCGCTTCTCCCTGCCCATTTTCTCCACAGTAACAAGTTTTGACTCCGAAAGGATGCGTAAATGTTTGGAAACGGCTGTACGGCTCATAGGAAAGTGCTCACTTATTACAGTTACAGGCAATTCCTTATCAGCCAGAAGTTTTATGATTTTACGTCGAGTGGGATCGGCGATAGCCTGAAAAACATCATGATTTTTCGCAGTTGACATTAACCCTCAACTACTTTGCGCAGATTCACGTTAACAAGCGGCTCCCAACCATTGTCCATGCGGTTTCTTATCACTGAATGTTTTTCTGAAGCTTTTGGAATCATCTCGTCAGGTTCTCCCCAACCGGAATGAATGAGCGTAAACTCTGTTTTTCCGTCCAGCTCCTTTAACTCAAAAGTAACACGCCAGCCAAATTCATCCCAAGAAAAGGATAGCCGGTTAGGCGGATCCAGCTCCAAAACTTTGCAAGGTGAAGGTCCAAAAGGTGACTGTAAAGTGAATTCATGTCCGACTTTTTGATCAAAATCATTAGGCATAAACCATGCGGCTATTCCTTCTGAAGTTGAGACTGCTTCCCACACCTTCTGAATTGGAGCATTAAATATGACGGTTTTGCGGATATCGGGCAACTTGCCTTGCATTATTATAACCTCCACATCAAGTTTAAACGAAACCAAAAGGTTTCATATACGAATTATACGAAACCTTTTGGTTTCATGTCAAATTTCAGTACTGAGAAGTTTGTCCACTGCACCACCTGTTACTTGCACACATATTCCGCAAGTACACTTTGGACTTCGTAGATATTCAGACTCTTGTTAAATTGTTTTTGCAACGGGATTGCATTTCCCGAAATCCAGATCTTAAGTTCCGCATCCAGGTCGAAATGCCCTGCTGTCTCAATGCTGAAGTGAGAAATGCTCTTGTAGGGAATGGAGTGGTACTCCACCTTCTTCCCGGTGACCCCTTGCTTGTCAATCAAAATGAGCCTTTTGTTCGTAAAGATAAACATGTCTCGAATCAGTTTGTATGCTTTTTCGATCTTTTCAGTGGGACTCAGTATATTCGCGTATTCTCTTTGAACCTCTTCCACCTTCACCTCTGAGGCATTGCCCATCAACCCGTCAAACAAGCCCATACCCTTGTCCTCCTCACGGAAAATTTGGAAAGTCATACCCTTTATATTCGTTCAGGAGGAGGATGATACCTTTGGATTGCCTATTTGTACGTTTAACCGTAGGCGCCTATACACCGTTTGTACAAGGGGTCTTCATCATTTGCACACGAAAACGTGGGGTATTGGCGATGGCCTCTCCATGATCCACAATCGGCAATCTCCGAATCTGGGCTTGCCATCAAGTCTGCCGCTTCATGAGCTTTCATTTCGAGGAATCCTGTAACTTAAACTTGTCATACATTTTTCAATCAGGACTTCGTTGAGGTTTTGGACTTCGGCTACCACACTTAGAACAATGTTCCGGTCGATAATGACGCCGACTAATTTCTTTAACCCTCCCTCTTGAAAAATTAATCACAATCACTTGTCTTCCCTGTTATCTATGGGCAATTTTTCCATTTCAATGCTTGTCTTCAACGCTTGTCGACAGTAAGAAAAGGTTGATTAAAGAATGGTCTTTTGTAATTTGGTATACTGGATGTTAAGAAATGAATGATAAATTGAGGTGACAAAAGTGGCAGTGCCAGATTTTCAGTCATTAATGCTTCCATTTCTTAAAAAATTAGCTGATCGGAAAGAGCACAGCTTGAGCGAAATATTTGATATATTAGCCGAAGAATTCCATCTAACTCCCGATGACCGAAACGAATTACTTCCAAGTGGAAGACAATCAAAATTTGAAAATAGAGTAGGATGGGCCAGAACCTACATGAAAAAGGCTGGCCTGCTGGAGAGTACTGCAAGGGCAAAATTTAGAATTACTTCCCGTGGCCTTGAGGTATTAGCCGAAAATCCTCCTTACATTAACGTTAAATATCTAGAAAGATTCCCCGAATTTCTTGAATTTCGAAATACTGCTTCACAATCTACTGTTGAAAATATTGAAAAAAATGAGAAGAACACAGAATATGGACAAACCCCTGAAGAAGTTCTTGAGTCAAGTTACTTGGACCTAAGACGTGAATTAGCCCAAGAACTTCTGGAAAGAGTTAAGAAGTGCTCCCCAACATTCTTTGAAAGACTTGTTGTTGATTTACTTGTTGCTATGGGATATGGGGGGTCAAAGGTCGATGCCGGTCAAGCGATCGGGCGTAGTGGAGATGAAGGGATCGACGGAATCATAAAGGAAGATAAACTTGGTTTAGATGTTGTCTATATACAAGCTAAACGATGGGAGGCCACTGTTGGACGACCAATTGTTCAAGCATTTGCTGGAAGTTTAGAAGGGCAAAGAGCGAGAAAGGGAGTTCTTATTACAACATCAAATTTTTCTCAAGACGCCAAGGAATACGTAAGTAGAATCGAAAAAAAGATTGTCCTTATCAACGGTGAACAGTTAGCACAATTAATGATTGACCACGATATTGGTGTTTCAGAAATTTCTAGATATATAGTGAAGAAAATTGATTTAGATTACTTTGGAGATGAATAAGTAGAGCAAGCTCTTGATAGATGTTCTACAACCTAATGCTGTTTTCAATTCCTCATCTTAACTCCATGTTTTTGTTCGTTGAGTGTTAAGAGTTTACGAAAGTATGTTCTGTTTGATATTCTTCTCTCAAAAGGATCGTGCAAAAAAATAGAGTTGTAGGAGTGTCAAAAAAATGTACTCTCTCGAAATCTGTGCAGGTGCCGGTGGACAGGCTCTCGGACTTGAACTGGCAGGGTTTCAGCATGTTGCGCTAGTAGAAATTGACTCTGCTGCCTGTTCAACACTTAGATTAAACCGTCCAAACTGGAATATCATTGAAGACGACCTGAGAAACTTTAACGGCAAAGACTATAAAGGAATTGATTTGTTGGCTGGAGGAGTACCTTGCCCACCATTCTCAAAAGCTGGAAAGCAACTCGGAAATCAGGATGAGCGTGACCTATTCCCTGAAGCATTACGCTTAATTGGGGAAATACGCCCAAAGGCAGTAATGTTGGAAAATGTCCGTGGTCTACTAGATTCGGTTTTTGATGACTATCGAAAAAAAATTATCGATGATTTGAGAAAGCTTGGTTACAGTGCTGAATGGAGACTAGTAACCGCTTCCGATTTCGGGGTTCCTCAACTTCGTCCTCGTGTGGTTTTTGTTGCAATTCGAAATGATTTATCGATGGAATTCAATTGGCCTCGTCCGTATGGTCACCCTCCATTAACCGTGGGAGAGACTCTTTATGATCTTATGACCGTTCGCGGGTGGCGTCTCGCAGATCGTTGGCGTGATCAAGCTAATGATATTGCACCAACTATTGTGGGAGGATCAAAAAAACATGGTGGTCCGGACCTAGGTCCAACCCGCGCAAAAAGGGCCTGGGCTGCACTGGGAGTAGATGGGCACGGTATTGCAAACGATGCACCAGATCCTGACTTTGTTGGATTGCCTCGATTGACCAATCGCATGGTTGCCCGTTTGCAAGGTTTCCCTGATACTTGGGAGTTCTTCGGGAAAAAGACCCCTGCATATCGACAGATAGGAAATGCATTCCCGCCCCCAGTAGCGCAAGCTGTCGGAGAACAAATTAGACTCTGTTTACAAGCAGTAACAAGAACAAGACTAAGAAGGGTATATGGATGATGATGATGGATGCTCATATTGCCGCCACCAGAAAAAAATTTCACAAAAATCTGTTGAAATCTGTACTAACTATCAATAGTAATGGGATTCCCAGTAATGCTGACAAGGATAGTAAACTCTCAGTTCGCATTGCAACGGGTATTGCTGAAATCCTGCAATTTGTTACGGGTGAAAGACTTGCCGGTCAAACGAGTGGCAGTGAATTCGAAACAATTACTTCAGAGTTTATTCGTGAAGCCTTTTTGCCACTCCAACATATACGCCCAGGAAATTGGGAAATTAAGAAAATCGGGAATCGTAACAGGTTAGCAATTGCTCAATTCGAACAATATTCACATTTGGTCGAATTGGATAAAGCCGCCAAAATCAACCCGGAGTTAGCAGCGGCTCTAGGCAATGACTACACTATCACCCCGGATATTATCATTATTCGTCACCTTTTAAGCGATGATGAGATCAACACTCCAAAACAGATTGTTGACAACTCGGTCTCTTTGCGCACAGCACTACGAGCGTCAAACAATGGGAAGCCATTATTGCATGCCAGCATATCTTCAAAATGGACAATTCGTTCGGATCGCAGTCAAAACAGTCGTGCAGAGGCGTTGAACCTCATTAGAAACAGAAAGGGGCACCTGCCACACATTGTTGTTGTAACCGCAGAACCGTTACCGAGTCGCCTTGCTTCGATCGCACTTGGAACCGGTGATATAGATTGCGTCTATCATTTTGCCCTTGATGAATTACTTGCGGCTGTACAAGCAACTAACGCCGAAGATTCTTTGGAACTTCTAAATATTATGATCGATGGGAAACGTCTTAAAGACATTTCTGATTTGCCGTTAGATCTAGCTATTTAAAAAAATGCCCAATATGCACTGAATCCATTTTGTAGTCACTTCTAAAAAACTACGCCGATCTCAAGAAATGGTATCTGTATTCTAATGAAGCCATTTCTTTTAATTTGCGCTAGTAGCGCTCAATATTGTAGAAGTGGATTTACTTTTCTAATTCACTGATAAAATGGTTAGTGTTAAAAAACTAAGGTTGAAAAAATCCGGACAGAAGCTCACATCACGGTGAAATTCCATAATACCTAGCGTATTGAACGAGTTGTCAAACAGGGACACATCCACATCAAGTTGGGAGGTAGCGTCGATCCTTGCCGGGATTCCCTAGATGACAGGGGTGAGTGTAACCTCCAGGTTTCGTAATAAAGAGGCGGACTTATCTAGGAGAATTGTTTCCATCGGAAGAAAACTTGGAATACTTATACCAGAAATGGAAGAATACAGACCTGGGAAGCATAACGCCTCAAACATTAGGAAGCAAAGTAATCTTTCCCCCTTAACCCAATCCGTATCGATCTTATTCCCAAACATAATTGAACAATTAAAAAAGGGTTGGGAGCCACATCCCAACCCTTACGATTATTTAGAGGTTTTTCTCTAAATCCTTACCACCACTATAATCCCATCCGTACCGTTTATCTTGCCTAACACGTTATGTCTAGTTTATGTTTCCCTACATATTTTCTGTTTGTTCGATTTCAATCTGGATACCAATAGCTTGTGATAAAGCTTCGGTGTTGGACTACTGCACCGTCTTCTTTCATTTTAACAGTACTAACCGAAATCTCCTTCGCCAACCTCTCCAAAACCTTTGTATCACTTATCCCCAGTTCCATAAGCCCCCGCAGCACACCGCCGCAGACCGGTTCGTACTTGGGAGAAATAATCTGTACGTTCGGGCACTCCTTCTTTATAATTCTGATCACCTGTTCCCGAATCGTAGAATTTTGACTGAGCACCCCTCCCATAAGCACCAGGTCAAAAGGTTCCTGCTGCAACGACAGTCTGTTGATAACCGCCATGGCGGCTTTAGCCAGTTCCTCACTGGCTTTCTGTAGAATACTTATTGCTTTCCAATCACCGTTCTCGGCAAGTTCACACAAGAGGGGAGTCAATGCCGCCACCCGATCCACGGAGAATTCGGGACCGTAGATCCAAGCTATGAGATCTTCCTCATTCTTCAAGGACAGTTCCGCGAGAATCGGTTTCGTAATTTGGGAAGACTTCTCTCGACCATCATAAGCATGGAGAACATGAATCACCGCGGCTTTGCCAATTGAATACCCGCTGCCTTCGTCACCCACCCGGTGTCCCCAACCGCCGGCACGCGCTAATTTGTCATCACGTACTCCACATGCAATGGAACCGGTTCCGGAGACCACAAGCACTCCAGGTCCGTGCCCCACAGCCCCAAGCAAAGTCATCATTCCGTCATTGTCCAGCAGAACTCGATCAGCCTGGATTTTTGAGCTTTCAAGAGCCTGCTGAACCACCTGTTCCAGTACCACCCTGTCATTCTCCGTATCAAGACCCGCCAAACCGAACACAGCGCATTGAACGCACAGCGAGGAATCCTTGGACACCAACGAAGACAGCACACTCGTCAGCGTCTCCCTTACAGAATCAATCCCCACACTCTGGTAATTACAGGCCCCTCCGTGTGCGTATCCCAGAACTTCCCCTTGTTCATTGCAAAGCACGGCCCTGCAGTTGGTTGCACCCGCATCGACAGCCAGCACGGGAATGGGATTCATGCTTGCTCGCCCCACATTTTTGCTGTTTCATCCAGTTGCTTCATGCACTGTTCCACTTTCTGTTGCTGCTGCTGCAGCCAGTTCCGGTTCTGCCGCCACAAACTTTGGCGGTCACCAATCATCCGCTTCATCTCTACGGGTGCGGGTCCGCCCGGCAAGGAGCGAATCTCCACAAAATGTACGGGATCCAGAGCTTTGGAAATCACATCCTGCGAGACCTGAAGCGGGCGCCCAAGCACCTCCTGAGCAGCCTCATCAACAATATCCGTTGTAATTTGATTGGCCGCAAGTCCCTTTGCCATGGCCAGTTTCACGGTGCGGCTCACCACCGAATGCGAAGTCCGGAAGGACAATCCACATTCCCGAACCAACGTATCCGCCAGCTCCGTGATGGTGGCAAAACTGGACTTGGCCCGTTCCAGCAGCAGGTCCTTGTTGACTTCCGCCGTTCCCATGACAACGGCAAGCAGGCGATACAATTGATCCGCCAGCCGCAGCGCTTTCCAGAGATATGGCTGCATATCGTCTTCCGTGTCTACAATATCGCCGAAAGGAGTATTGTGAAGCATCGTAAGAACGGTCGATGTATTGCCCACTCCGCTTGAACACAGGGAGCGGATATGCTCGAAAGAGACCGGGTTTCGCTTCTGGGGCATAATGGAGCTGATCTGTACGTACGGATCGGCTACTTTAACCGCTCCGAATTCTTGGGTGGACCAGAGAAGCAGGTCCTGCAGGAAACGTCCCATCCCCAGGAAGGACAACTGCAGACTGGATGCAATCTCCCCGAGGTAGTCCCCTCCGCCAATCGCATCGTAGGAGTTCTCCACCAATCCTTCGAAAGCCAGAAGTTCCGCCACCCGCTTCCGATCAATGGCAAAGCCCGAGGTGGTCAAGGCTGCCGCCCCCAGAGAACTCCTGTTACATGTGGAGTAAGCGGCCTGCAAACGTTTGACATCCCGGCCCAAAGAGTCTACAACCGCCATGAGATAGTGAGCCAGGGTTGTGGGCTGAGCCTGTTGGGTATGAGTGTATCCGAGCATTACCGTATCCACGTTCTCTTCCGCTACGGTCAGCAATGACTCTTGCAAGTAGAGAAGAGCGCTTAGAGCACTCAGCAATTTTTTCCGCAGGGCCATCCGGTACATGGCCACTCCCATGTCATTCCGGCTTCTTGCCAGGTGCAGGTTCCCCGCAATCTCCCCTGCCGATTGCAGCAGCAGATGCTCCACCTGAAAGAACAGATCCTCATACTGACCTGTATATTTGGAATTTCGGATTTCCTCTTCATCCAGTCCGTTGATCGCCTTCATGATGATATTGGCATCCTGCTGCGAGACAAGCTTCTGTTCAACCAACATGATCAGATGCGCCTTGTTGATGGCCATCATCGATTCATAAAGGTTGTGCTTGGCTTCCTCGTAGGCAGGTTCTAATACCACTTCCGTATAGGTCTTGCCGGGAAAAAATTGGCCTTCCACTTTAAAGATTGCCTTGCGGTTTAGCATGTGTCTCTCTCCTGTCTGGTGGTCTGATCTATGAGTTACTGTTAGCTAACCAGTCTTGCACGACTTTTGATAGATTTGTTGCCGCTTCTTTCACGATCTTTTTTCCTGTTTCCAATGAGGTTTCACTGATGCGCCCCGTATAGCCGTCCCAGCCTTTTGGGGATCGTTCAACAAGTACATAAGGGTAGTTGGAAAGCGGCGGCGGTGTTTCGAAATTCGGGTCATCCGGCATTACTTGAACCGCTTCCGGGCATAATGCCTGGACAGCGGAAATTTCATAAGGTCCTCCATGTCCACGTCCACTCCCCGAAAAAACACCCCAACCGGCAACAGTTTCGAGGGCAACCATCTGCCACCAGTTGAGAATCAGAATGCTGCAGGGGGCAAACTTTCCTGTGACCCACTCCGCAGCTGTCCGGGCAATCCCCATGTTCGCGTCATGCGCATTCAAGATTAGAATTTTGGTAAATCCGGTTCTGCAGATCCCCTCCAATACTTCACAAACGTATTGAGTCATGATTGAGGGGGATATAGAGATCGTTCCCGGATAATGCTGGGTCTTCCCCGGACAGGCGGAATAAGGTATGGCGGGATAAAGTACGCCTTTGTAATTTCCTTTGAGCAGCCTGCTGAAACCTTCGGCCAGAATCAGGTCGGTGCCATAAGGGGCATGGGGTCCGTGGTATTCGATGCTGCCAAGGGGCAATGCGGCAAACTGTGCTTCTTCTACGGTTTTCTTTAAATCACGGCCTTGGATGATGCGAATTTCTGTCAGGGATTCCATGGGTGTTCCCTCCTTGATTGGAGGGGAGGGGAAACCCCCTCCCTCGTTGTCTACTCCAAGCTCAACATGTTTGCAAACAGACGGAAGGATCCGGGTACCAGACTTGGAATTTGACGGTACCAGGCAATACTGCTGTAGGTGTAGGTTCCTTCCCCGTATTTAGCTGTCAGGAAAGTTCCGGTAAATTCCTTCTCTCCCGGATCGCCGTTAGAGATCAGCTGAACATATTCAGGACTCCATTCAGACGGATTGTAGGCGGAACGATCCTGTACCCAGTTCGCCCAATCCGCATCGGTGATCTTGTTGGGCGTATTAAACAATGGATGATCAGGCGCCAAAACAGTTACCTTTGAGTTCTCATCTGTTACACGCCATTGGATCAGCGGGGTTCCGATCTTGATCGGATAAGGCGCCAGTTCCGGCTTCCAATTGTCTTCCGGCTTGTGATACTGTACAACCAGGTTGCCGCCGTTCTTCACGTAGTCCAACATTCTTCCACTACTTGCCAATAGGTCCGTACGGAATCCGTAAGCGCGAATGCCGAGAACGATGGTGTCGTACTTGGACAGGTCACCAAACTGGACTTCGTTGGCATCGAGATTTGTTACATTCACGCCCACTTGACGCAGGTACTGGTCGATGTTGTCGAACCCGCTGGATACGTACCCCACCTTCAGTCCTTCCCGAACCTTCAGGTCGAAGGCTTGAATGGTAAGCACTGAAGGAGTTACCAGATAGGTGCGCCCAATGTGCGGATATTCAATTACTTGCACGTCCTGTTCGCTGACTGCAGAACCTCTTACTGCTTTAGCCTTCACTTCGTACTTACCTTTTACAGTTCCCGCAGAAGCCTTGACAGTAAAGGAAGCTGATTGGGTCTCACCCTTCTTTGAAAAGTTTACAGCAGCTTGTTGCGGTTCCACTACCCAGCCTTCCGGAACTGACAACGATACAGTTGCCGTGGCAGCGCCTGGAGTATAGTTGCGAACCCCTACCTTCACAGAAATCGGTTCGTCAGTCTTCAATGTGTTTAGGACTGTCGCATTCGGGCTCAAGGAAACCGAGAACTCCGGCAATACGGCGAACGCATTCTTCGGAGTGACTGTAGACTTGGCTATCGTGCCGAAAGCTTCGTACTGAACGGTTGCTGACAGAATGGACTCCCGGTAAGGATGAAAACCGGCAGCATCTGCAGGAACAGTTACGTCATACTCGACGATTCCCGTTTGGTTATAGGCCAATCGGTCAAAGGTTGTGGTTCCTTTAGGAGTTGCTTGCCAACCCTCGGGCAGACTGAGGTTCACCTTAAAGTTCTTCATATCGACATTGCCGCCGTTGAATACCCGAACGGTTACTTTGGTTGTCTGTCCGCGGACTACCTCACCCGTGTCGGGGATCACTTTCACAACAAGTGAAGCAGCTTCCGCGCTAGCCTTGTAAAGCTGGTCAAGCTATGTGTTCAGTCGGTGCAGCAGATCGTCTTTGTCTGCTTCCGACAAAGAGGAAGCAGTAACGTTATCGACAGCGGAGCGAACATCCGCAATCATGTGATGAACCTTCTCGGCCACCTTGCCAAAGCTCGGGTAAGCGGCCATTACCTCATCCACATCTTTCTGCAGGTTTCTTAGGTCTTTGGTAACTTTATTGTCCTTGCCCTTGGTTTCCACTTCTTTGGCAAGGTCCTCAAATGTGAATGCAATTCCGTTGAACAGAGAATTCTCCTTCTCGGCCAGCGGAATTACCGCTTTCTCCAGTTTATAAAAGCCATCTTGCGGACCTTCATGATAGTCGCGTCCCATCCCCTGGCTCTTATGCATGTAACGGGATTCTTCCCCCAGTTGTACATAGGAGGCCCCATACATCTCATCATAAGTGCCGATAGGTACTGCTACTGTAAATGCTTTTGCATCTGCCGGAAGATAAAGTTTCTTCGGCTGCCATGGCTTCAAGCCCTGTTGGAGATGTTCCGGGAACACTTCCGGCTTTGCGGCATCATCGAAAGCACGAAGGGTTAGGATGTTGATCGCACGGTGATGACCATGAGTGGCGGGAGTGTTCAGGAAAGCAGGAATCAGAACATCAGGACGGTTCTTTCTGATTTCCCGAATCAGTCTTTCGTAGGCCACCTGATCATTCCACTTCTCCAAAGTTTCATCAGGGCTCTTGGAGAAGCCAAAGTCGTAGATGGGGTCGTTGATTTCCTGACTCAGCATTCCCAGCTTCACATTGGTGATCTTGGAAGCTTCCTGCAGTTCACGGGAACGAATCACCCCGAGTGCATTGTTGAGTTCACTCCCAATCTCATTCTGCCCGCCTTCCCCCCGGTTGGCGATGATACTGGAAGTAGAAACCCCGAGTCCGAGCGATGAGTACGCCAGCAGTGCACTGTGTTCGTCGTCCGGATGTGCCCCCGTATTCATGAGGCTTGCCACTGTGGTCAGCGGTTTGATGGCCTTCCACAGATCTACGATTCCACGTTCCGCGTGAACCGGACTCGCAGTTAAGGGCAGAAAAAGACTTCCTGCCATGCCCAGTACCGCAGCCGTCTGGGCCGTTCGTTGGAACCACTTCTTCATCATATTCCCCCTTTTCCCTTTATCGCGGCAGGCTATTTCCCTGATCCGCATTTGCTAAACCGTGTGACTGCCTAGGATGACACACGGTTCCCGCAACCCACATCATTGAAAAGAGCGATTAGGAGACCGCACTGCCTGCATTGTCCCCGCTAAATCTTCGAGTCAAGAACAGCACAATGATAATCAGGATTATTTGCAATACTCCGTATGCACAGGCTGTGCCGAATTCAAAGGAATACATTCTTTGGAAGATCTCCACGGAAATCGGTCGACTGTTGACTGTAAAGAGAAGAATCGACGCCACGAATTCTCCAATACCCTGCACAAAAGCAAGCAGTGTACCCGCAAGAATCCCACCGAGGGCCATTGGGAATACAACCCTCCGGAAACTGTACCACCAACTGGCCCCCAGGTTCCGTGCCGCTTCTTCCACAGAAGGATCCATTTGTGCAAAGGTAGCGGAAGTGGAACGGAAGACAAGAGGCAGATGGCGAACAAAATACGCTAACGGAATAATCCAGAAGGTTCCTACCAGAACTTGATTGAAACTGAATAGGCTTGGTTCGTTGAAAGCGGCTATCAGGTTAATCCCGACAACTGTTCCCGGGAGTGCCCAGGGTATCATAATCAACGCATCTAACAGGGATTTCCCTTTGAATTTCAATCGAGCGGCTGCATAAGCGGCAGCCACGCCGAAGATGACATTTCCAATCGTTGCGACAAAGCTCATCTCAAAACTGTTCCGAATCGGTTCCCACGTATTCTTGTCTGTAAATAGTTGAATGTAGTGGTCTACCGTATATTTTGGAGGCAGCACCTGAGTCGTCCAGGTCGCATCCACAGAGAAGGAAATCAGAGCAATCACCAGAATTGGCAGCAGCAGAATGATCACGCCAATGATGGAAGCAATCATGGTCAGGTATCTTCCGACCTGGCTTTTCACTTCCGTTCGGTGGACACTGACACCCTTGCTCTGGTTTTGGTAATTCCTGCGTCCCTGATACCAGCGCATGATAAACAGAAAGGCGATGGAAACAACTGAAAGGATTGTTGATTGCGTGGCTGCCATATCCAGATTCCCATTGGTACGGGAAAGATAGATTTGCATCGTCATGGTTCGTTCAATCCCAAAGATCAAGGGAGCCGTATAGGACGCCATGGAAATCATGAACACCAAAAGTGAGGATGCAATAATGGCCGGAGTCAGCATGGGAATGATCACCTTGCGCCATACCTGCCAACGATTGGCCCCCAGGTTATAGGCAGCTTCCTCCAACGAAGGATCCAACCCTGCAATGGCGGCGGATGCCGTCATGTAGAAGTAGGTGTACATCGTAAACGTATGAACGGCAAGAACACCGGGAATCCCTTTCAGATAAAAAGGGACCTGCTGCAAATCCAGCAACTCTTTGACTGCGCGGGGAATTATGCCGCTTTCCCCGTACAGGAACATAAAGGATAACACGCCAATCAAGGGAGGGAAGGCCATCGGAACCATGGCCAGCACGGACAGGATCTTGCGACCCGGGAATTCATAGCGGGCCAGAAGAAATGCCATGGTTACCCCAACAATTCCGCAAGTGATGACGCTTAATATCGAAATGTAAATGCTCGTGAACAAAGCTTCCAGATTGGAGGTATGGGTAAGGCTGAAGAACCTTGAGTAACTCTTCAGACTTACTTGGCCGTCTACCAACACACTGTTCATAAAGGTCTGGTACAAGGGATATACCACATATCCCAGCAAGACGAGAAACAACGGTGAAATCAGGACATATACAAACCAGGGCTTAGATGTCAGGTTTGTCCAGCGGCTCACGGCGGGTTGAGAAGTATTCAGTGAAGGCTGCATGCACTCCCCCCCCTATTCCACAAAGTAGATGCGATCCTTTGGAACATGAAGCGCAATCGACTCCCCGCGTTCCCGGACATCCATTCCAGTATTCACGAACATGGCCCGCAGGGTATGCTCCTGTACCTGAGCCAGATAATTCACACTGACACCCGTAAATTCGGAAAGTACAACATCCCCGTTGAGCACGTTCTCAGTCCATCCTGTTGCTGCCTGAAGCACTTCCGGCCGGATCGATAAGACCACTTTGCTTCCCGGGTTCAGATTGACGTTGGAGTTGGCATTTCGACTCAACCCTGTCAGTCGGATCGAGGGGGCAATCTGAACAGTAACTTCCTCTCCCGTTACCTGTTCCACAGTTCCTTCCAATAGATTTGTTTCTCCGATAAAGGAGGCTACAAATCGGTTTGCGGGACGATTGTAAATCTCTTTCGGAGTCCCAATTTGCTGAACCTGGCCTTTCTCCATGACCATGATCCGATCTGACATGGCCATGGCTTCCGCCTGATCATGTGTTACATAGATCGTTGTAATTCCCAGATCCAATTGCAGTCTTTTAATCTCCGAGCGCGTCTCTTCCCGAAGCTTGGCATCAAGATTCGAAAGCGGTTCGTCCAGAAGGAGAATTCCCGGTTCAATCACGAGAGCCCGGGCTAAAGCCACACGCTGCTGCTGTCCACCCGATAATTGGTCAATTCTGCGTGAACCCATTCCCGGCAGATGCACCTGTTCCAGCGCCCGCTCCACCCGTGTCTGGATCTCTCCCTTGGAAAGCTTGCGTACCTTAAGTCCAAAGGCCACATTCTCAAACACAGTCAAATGAGGAAAAAGGGCATAGTTCTGGAACACCATTCCTGTATTGCGCTTGTTGGGCGGGAGGTAGGTGACATCCTGTTCCCCAAATCGAATCCGTCCCGAACTCGGATAGTAAAAGCCTGCAATCATACGCAATGTCGTGGTCTTTCCACAACCGCTGGGGCCAAGGAACGTGAAAAATTCCCCCGGCTGAATTTGAATATCGACATTTTCCACTCCGACAACCTGGTCAAACTTCTTTGCTACTTTGTCTAGTGTAACTGAGATCATGGCATCCCCCTCCGATGTTTGCAAGCAGGCGGGGCATTGCCCCGCCCTTGTTCTCCTTATTTCGCACCTTTGCCCTTGATGTTCTCATCCCAGTACTGCATCCATTCCTTTTCCTTCTCAGCCATTACAGCCCAGTCAATATTCATCGGCTTCAGGTCCAGGTTCTTGTACCAGTTAGGCATCTTGTCTTTACTGATGTCATTCCGTGTCGGAATCTGGAACAGGTTCTCAGCCAGTTCCACGCGGAGGCTTTCCTCAAACAGGAACTCATAGAACTTCATGGCAGATTCCTTATGCTTGGCACCTTTTACTACCCCTACACCGTCAACTAGGATCGGAACTCCGCTGGAGGGAACTGCGAAATCGAAGGGCTGCTTTTGTTTTTCTTTTTGAATCAGGATGTCCTGCAGGTTCCAAAGAGAGAGTACGCCTTCCTGACGCGCCATCTTCAGATAGAGGTTGGTCGGGTCTTGTGTGTACTCCTTGGTGTTGGCATCCAGTTTCTTCAACCACTCATAGCCTTTTGCCGGGTCCTTTGGATCCTGGCGATAGATCATGGAAGAATAGATGGTCCGCATGGTACCGGAGGCCAGCACGCCGCGAATCAGAATTTTCCCTTTGTACTTGGGATCCAGCAGGTCATCCCAGTCCTTCGGCACATCCTCTTTCTTCAGGGCATCGGAATTGTACATGATGACTTCGGGAAGAAGCATTTCACCATACCAGCGACCCTCCGCATCCTTGTACTGAGCCGGTACTTTATCGGCAAAAGAAGGTTTGACAGCCTCCAACAGTCCTTCATTTGCGGCGGTCATCAGAGCGGACTGGGTACCGCCCCACCAGAAATCGGCCTGCGGATTCGCTTTCTCTCCGCGTACACGCTCCAGAATCTGTTGGGCACCCATAGTCAGAACCTGAACGTCATAACCGGGATTCTTCTCCTTGAACTTTGGAATTACTGCATCCACGACGTTCTTGTCACGAGCTGTGTAGATTACGAGTTTCTTTTCTTCGGCGGCCCCGCCATTGCCATTTCCGCCGTTGCTGCTGGTTCCCGTGGACCCGCCGCCGCTGCAGGCAGTCAGCGAGAATGCCAAGGCACCGGTCAATACACCAACCATCCACTTTTTCATACCGTTTGTCATTAACCAAGCTCCTTTCATTTCCAACTTACACCCCCAAGTTTACCTGACAATGAGCGATCCGCTTCGAGCACATGAAAGACCGCACCAATCACGCCTGCACGTTCTCCCAATTCCGCAAATTTCAGTCTGGGCATCACTGGAACGATTTGTTCCACAATCTCGCGGATCCGTTGCAGCCCAGCTTCACCTATATGGAAAATATCACCCCCCAGTATGACTACTTCCGGATTTAACACGCACACTACATTGGCGATTCCATAGGCCCAATGTGTATAGGCATCCTCAAGAATTTCCCTCAACTCCGGAAACTCTCCCGCCAAGTCCACAAGCTTTCTGACAGCGTTTTCATCACTGGCAAAAAGTTCACCCAATCCCCGCAAACCGGGTATGGAGTTGATTCGCTGCAATATGGCTGCTGACGCATAATTCCCTTCAAAAATTCCATATTCGCTTTTGTCGCGTTTGATGGGGTTGCCAATCACCTGGTACCCGATTTCGCCGGAAGCTTCGGAAAATCCCCGATATAACTGTCCATTCAGGATGATTCCGGCGCCGATTCCCGTTCCTATATGGATGTACACCAGATGCTGGGTTCCCTGCCCGGCCCCTTTATAAAACTCACCCAGCGCCATAAGATTTACATCATTTTCCAAAAATACGGGAGTTGATAAGCGTCTTTCCAGTTCCTGACGGATGGGCCAGTTGTTCCACCCCGTACTTGGAGAGAAGTGGATGGTTCCATTCCCTCTCTGGGTAACACCCGGCAACCCGATGCCTATTCCCAGAACCTGATCAAGATTGACTTGTTCACGGATCAAGAATGTGAGAATCTCTTTCTCCAATGCGTCGAGGACAACTTGCCCCGATGCATCCGTTTTGATCGTCACGTGTTGCACTCCGAGTACTTCTCCGTTCAGGTTGGATACTGCCATCTCCAGACCGGTCCCTTCGAACACCGCACCCACAATGGCAAAGCCTTCGGAATTCAGTTCAAGCAAGATAGGCCTTCTTCCCCCGCTGGATTCCCCGATTCCGACTTCCCTGATCCAGCCCTCCTGCAGCAGTTCATCTACCAGGGCCGAAATACTCGGCTTGCTCAGAGCCGTCAGTTCCGCCAAGCCGGCACGGGAGATCTGTCCCTGTTCCCGGATATGCTGCAAAATCGCTTCTCGATTCAATTGCTTCATCAATTGCACATTTCCACGCGGACGCCGGTCCTGCACATGAATCCCTCTCTTAGTTAACTTTACTAACTAAGATATTCGGGGTGGATCAAGGAATTCCTTTCGAACTTGCGAAATTTTATAATTTTTTTCTTAAACGGTACAAATTCTTGTTGATTTGTTGAATTCAGGGATGGTTTTCCCCTTTCCCAATCCTTATCTATATAAGATCCAAAGACAATCGAACGAGAAAAAAGGGTTGGGAGCCGATCCCAACCCTTACTGTTATTCAAGTCACTTGCCCGCTTTACCGGGTTAAGCCTCCAACCTAACAACAGTCCGCCCACGAACCTCACCTTTCAAGATCTTCCCGACTGTATCAGGAAGTTCCTCAAGCGAGATCTCATATCCGATCTGATCCAGCAGGTTGGCCGGTTTCAGGTCGCTGGCCAGGCGTTCCCACAACTTGAGACGAACGTCCATCGGACAGTAGACCGAATCGATCCCCAGCAGGTTGACACCCCGGAGGATGAACGGGAACACCGTTGTTGCCAGATCGGTTCCGCCTGTCAGGCCGCTGACCGCTACCGAACCGCCGTATTTTGTGGTGCTCAGCAGGTAGGCCAGTGTCTTTCCGCCGACCGGGTCCACCGCTCCTGCCCAGCGTTCTTTTTGCAGAGGACGGCTGGTGTCGGTTACTTCTTCCCGGCCCAGGATCTCTTTGGCACCCAGCGTATGTAAGTATTCATGCTCTGACGCCTTGCCGGTGCTGGCTGCGACGTGATAGCCAAGGCCTGCCAACATGGCAACCGCCGTGCTTCCGACACCGCCTGTGGCACCTGTCACGATCACAGGCCCGCGCTCAGGGTTGAGTCCGTTGTCTTCCAGCCGCTGCACGGAGAGTGCGGCTGTGAATCCCGCCGTTCCGATGGCCATTGCTTCTTTCAGGCTCAGCCCTTTCGGCAGCGGCACCACCCAATCGGCCGGGACCCGGGCATATTCGCTGAATCCGCCAAAGTGGGCAACACCCAATTCATACCCGGTAATAACCACCTGATCCCCTTCTTTGAACCGGCTGTCCTTCGAGTCCACCACAGTGCCAGCCAGGTCGATGCCGGGAATAAAGGGATAGGATCTTACAATCTTGCCATTTGGGATGCAGGCAAGCCCATCTTTGTAGTTCACGCTCGAATAAGCAACCCGGATGGTAACGTCTCCTTCCGGCAGATCCGAAAGCCCCAACTCTTTTACGCTTACCGAGAAAGAATCTTCTGTCTTCTCAACCCACAACGCACGAAACTTTTTAATCATATGCGATCCCCCTGCCAGTTTTTTTGCTCTGTCCTTATTCTATCAGAAAAGAAGCTTTTAGCGTTAACCACCGTGAAGAGTGAGTAAGGATCATAAGGGATTTTCAGTCACCTATCACCTTTTCCTTTGCAGCCATTTTTACAAATAAACATTTTAAGCACCTTAATCATCATTCCGAATCTAGAAGGAGACAGGAATCCCCAAATAAGTACCTCAAGAATCCTTATGCAATAAACGGACCCCTTGAATTCGAAAATAAGCACCTCAAAAACCCTTATTCCCACTTGGGGAACCTACGGCAGACGGACAAACCCCGAATATATTCCCCCTGGACATAATCCCGTCCGCCCCCGATTGTCAGAATGATATTCGACAAGCCAAAGGGGCTGTGCCCTGAAAGCAGACGCATCTGCTTTTGGGCCAGCCCCTTTGAATCCGCTCGATTCGGCTTGAGTTTCCGGAGTCTCTCTTCTCCGATTGTTTCTCTTTTATCTTTTTATTACTTCGCCAGTTGGCGCAGTACTTTTTGCAGGATGCCTCCGTTGCGGTAGTAGTCGATGTCCACCACGCTGTCCAGGCGCACAATCACATCGAATTCGAAGGAGCTGCCGTCCGGACGGGTTGCGACGACTTTCGCTTTCTGACCCGGTTGGATCGCATCGCTGAGGCCCACAATGTCAAAGGTTTCCTGGCCGGTGATGCCAAGGGTCTTCCAGCTTACGCCCTCGGTGAACTGCAACGGCAGTACGCCCATGCCCACCAGGTTGCTGCGGTGAATCCGCTCGAAGCTTTCGGCGATGACCGCTTTCACGCCCAGCAGGAAGGTCCCTTTCGCCGCCCAGTCACGGGAGCTTCCGGTTCCGTATTCCTTGCCGGCAATGACAACCAGCGGAACATTATTTTCTTGATACTTCATGGAAGCATCGTACACAGACATCACTTCGCCGGTTGGCAGGTAGGTGGTTACGCCACCTTCCGTACCCGGAGCCACCTGGTTGCGGATCCGGATGTTGGCGAAGGTTCCTCGCATCATCACTTCGTGGTTACCGCGGCGGGAACCGTAGGAGTTGAAGTCAACGGGTGCCACACCATGCTCCTGCAGGTATTTGCCAGCCGGGCTGTCCGCCTTGATGCTTCCCGCCGGCGAAATATGGTCGGTGGTTACCGAATCGCCAAGCAGCAGCAGGGTCTTCGCACCCTTGATTTCCTGAATCGCGTTCAGATCTTCGCCAAGGTCGGTGAAGAACGGCGGGTTCGCGATATAGGTTGAGTTTTCATCCCAGTTGTACAGGGTTCCGGTCGGTGCGTCAATCCGGTTCCAAACTTCATTGCCGGTGAAGACGTTGGCATAGCGCTGACGGAACAGTTCCGGACGAACCGCTTTGTTGATGGCTTCCTTGATCTCTTCGGAAGACGGCCAGATATCCTTTAGATACACCGGCTCATTGTTTTTGCCATAACCAATCGGCTCGGTTGTCAGATCGATGTCCACGTTCCCCGCCAGCGCGTATGCGACAACCAGTGGCGGCGAAGCCAGATAGTTAGCCTTCACTTGCGGGTGAACGCGGCCTTCGAAGTTCCGGTTGCCGGACAGAACAGCCGCAACGGTCAGATCGCTGTCCGCAATTCCCTTGCTGATTTCTTCCGGCAGCGGACCGGAGTTCCCGATACAGGTTGCGCATCCGTATCCGACAATGTGGAAACCAAGAGCTTCCAGGTATTCCATGAGGCCCGCTTCTGCCAGGTAATCCGCCACAACGCGGGAACCGGGCGCCAGAGAACTCTTCACGAAAGCAGGCTTCTTGAGGCCTTTCTCAACGGCTTTCTTCGCCAGCAGACCGGCACCGATCAGCACGCTCGGGTTGGAGGTGTTGGTACAGCTGGTGATGGCAGCGATCACGACAGATCCGGTGCGCAGAGTGGAGACTTCGCCGTTCGGGTGCTCCACTTTCGCTTCTTTGTTGATTTGTTCCTCAGTCAGACCAAAGCCGCCTTTTTCAATCGGTGTGCGAATGGCCGTGTTGAAGCCCTCTTTCATGGCAGACAGTTCGATACGGTCTTGCGGACGCTTCGGACCTGCAAGGGACGGAACCACAGCCGACAGGTCGAGTTCCACAACATCGGAGAACACGGGATCCGCCATATCGTCGGTGCGGAACATTCCTTGTGCCTTGTAGTAAGCTTCCACCAGCGCGATCTGTTCTTCGCTGCGACCGGTCAAGCGCATATAGTTCAGTGTTTCTTCGTCAACCGGGAAGAAGCCCATCGTAGCGCCGTACTCAGGAGCCATGTTGGCAACGGTGGCGCGGTCTGCCAGGCTCATCTTGCTGACGCCGGGTCCGAAGAACTCGACGAACTTACCGACAACGCCTTTCTTCCGCAAAATATTGGTCACGGTGAGCGCCAGGTCGGTTGCGGTTGCTCCTTCTGCCAGTTCGCCAGTCAGTTTGAAGCCCACAACTTCAGGTGTGACAAAGTAGAGCGGTTGTCCGAGCATTCCGGCTTCCGCCTCGATACCGCCTACCCCCCAGCCGACAACCCCGAGGCCGTTGATCATGGTGGTGTGGGAGTCCGTACCTACAAGGGAATCCGGGAATACTTGGGTTTCCCCATCCACTTCCGCCGTCATGGCAACAGACGCGAGATACTCCAGGTTCACCTGGTGGATGATCCCGGTGGCCGGAGGAACGGCACGGAAGTTGTTGAATGCGGTCTGCGCCCAGCGGAGAAAGCGGTAACGCTCGCCATTGCGCTCAAACTCGAGTTTCATGTTTTGCTCAAGGGCATCTTCGCTGCCGAAATAGTCCACCATCACAGAATGGTCAATGACCAGGTCAACAGGCACCAGCGGGTTGATCTTCTGCGGGTCTTTGCCCATCTTCTTCATCGCGTCGCGCATGGCCGCAAGATCCACTACGGCCGGAACGCCGGTGAAGTCCTGCAGTACAATCCGCGCCATCTTGAAAGGAATCTCCTGGTTGAGATCGCGCTCTTCCGTCCAGTTGGCGATTTTCTTCACATGGTCTTCCGTAATGGCAACCCCGTCAAATTGACGGACGGCCGCTTCCAGGAGCACCTTGATCGAGAACGGAAGCTTGGAGACAGGGCCCAGCTTCGCTTCTTCAAGGGCCGGCAGTGAATAGTAGACATACTGTTTGCCGCCCACTTGCAGTTGGCGGCGGGCTGAGAATTTGTCTTGTGCCATAGTACAACCTCCCTCACAATTACCCCCATAGTGGCAACTTAGCGCTCGACACTTAGTTTCCCCAGGGTTTCATCTGTTAAAACGACGTTTCATTTAATGAATCTATATGTATTATAGATGATTTTGGAATAGATTTCGATAGGCTTTTTACAAAAATGTGAATCGGCATTCCCTGCCCCCCCTCCACCATCAGGTAGTATGCGCCATTCCGCCAACGCTTACGATCTTTTCCACTATTCCATAACCAATCTCCGTTTGACGAATATCATGAAGTATTGAGTTAAGCAATGGGGGACTTGTATGGACAAAAATGTGCTTTTTGGCGTGATGACGGTTTCCCTGCCAAACCGGCACAGCCCTTTGTCTTCGAAGGAAGGGTATGTGCCTTCGACCACCTGGCGCCACTTTCACCAGGCCGGACTCCGCCATGAAGTGAAGGTGATTTTTTTCCATCCGGAAGATGTCAATTTCTTTCAGAACCGGGTGCACGCCTGGTCCTGTTCTTCCAGTGACGGCAAAAGCGGATGGGTCCGGAAGTGGCACCGGATGCCCGATGTGGTGTATGAAAATGTGTTGCTGCGAGCATTGAGACAAACCGGCGCGTTAACCGTCAAAAGGGAGTTTCAGAAAAAGGGAATCCCGGTATTCAACCCTGCCCTGTTTCAGAAAAACCGCATCGCCGACATCCTGAAGCGAAACAAGCAGGTGTCCCGCCATATTCCCAAAACCATACAGGTACGGACCGTGAAAGATGTACTCTCCTTCCTGGAACAGGTGAAATGTGTCTACCTCAAGCCGGTCAGGGGCACCGGCGGCAAAGGCATTCTGGAACTGCAGCTGCAGCAGGATTCGGTACGGGTGAGGGCACAGCGGTTTATTAAGGACAAAGGGTTTGACCGAACCTTCTCCAGGCAAAAATTGGCCGCGTTTCTTAGGTATCTGCTGCAGAAAGGGCGGTACATCGCGCAGGAAAAAGTTGAACTTCTGACACGGGATGGCCGCAAGATTGATTTCCGCTTCCAATTGAACCGTAACGAAACAGGTAAATGGCAATTGGTCGGAATTCGTCCGAAGCTAGGCCCTGTGGGGTCCATCGTATCCAATTTGCACTCGGGAGGAATCGAAGGAGACTGGGAGGAGATTAGCGAGTGGGCTTTCAAGGAAGGCTATCCTTTCCCCGGCAAGCAGGAATTGACGAAAGCGGCGATTGCCACCGCTGAGGAGTTTACCCGTTACAGACGGAATCTGGGTCTAGTTGGACTGGACATAGGAGTGGATGTGAATGGCCGGTATTATGTGCTGGATGTCAATCCCCGTCCCGGACGAAACGTGCTGACATCCGGGATGATCCGGGATTCCGTGTACGCCATTACGGGCTTTGCCAAGTATCTTGCCTTAAAATACAAATAACAGGCCGACTTTGCGAAGTCGGCTTGTTCCACGATGCGTTTATCAAGTTTCAAAAAGCCCAAGGACAAATTGTTTCAAGTTAACCAGGCGCGGCGGTTCTTTGACCGGGGTTTCCGTTCCGGCCACTAGCAAAGGAATCAGGGAATCGTATTGATGCAAAGAACCGTGACAGCCGCCATTCATATGCCTTGGGTAGTACCGGCTTATCAATTCATATCTGGGGCGGGCAGTCACAACAATCATGGGGATGTCTTGAGAGTAGAGCGCACCATATAACCTGGAAAGTGCGTCAGGATAACAGCCATAATTCAGAATCCCCTGTTTCACGGACAAATCCAGCACAGCCCATTCCCCGGTGATCGCCCATGTGGCTCCATAAATGTCGGCCAGCGATCCTTCCGGTTCGAAATACACTTCCCTGCCGGATCCCCCTTCTTTGACCGCTACTCCTTTTCCTTTCTTCCAGGCAATCAGATCAAATCTTGACTCCATTGACAAACGCTGCAAAATTAGCTCTTGTTGATCCGGTTTCAAAGGATAGAGATAGGCGCTTCGCTCATTGTTGCAAACCACCAGGTCATGATCCCCTGCTTGTTCTCCCGGCTGAAGCACCCGAAAAGGCTCCAACACCTTGTCAAGATCGACATTGAATTCCTGTCCCTTGCCGATTCGAGTCTGTCCGTGATCGCCGGTGACAATAAAGACGCATTGGTCCAGAGCCTGTTCCCAGGAACCGAAAGCGTTCAAAATTTCCTGCAGATGATGATCCACCTGGATTAAAGAACCTTCCGCGTGTGCGGGGTTCTTTTTATGCACCTTTTTATCGTTGTCGGGAAGGTAGACCAGCATAAAATCAGGTTGCTTGCCGGACCGGATCAGATTTATCGCAACGGTTACGGCATATTTGTCATTTATTCCGAATAAGTGTCTGAGACCTTTAAGGTAATAGGGAATTGTCCCTTCCATATCCGTTTGCACCATTGACCCCAGTGTCAGCACATCGGGTCCGGAAATCTGCTGGTTAAACCGAAAGCCGGTAATAAGATTGAGTAGAAAGGGAAGCCTTACCTGATGTTTTTGGGTCCCTCGATGAATGATGGCATTGAGGGAGGCAGATGTTTTTCCTCTGGATGCCAGTTCCTCAAACAAAGTGGTGACCTGTTTGCTCAGATGTTTTTCATTCAGGTCATAAAGAACATTCTGCACGCAATGATTGAGCCCCAGCTTCCAAACACACCTCCATCCGTTAAGGTAATTGATGATGGATTTTGTTTCCGGATCATACCAAATAAGACCGGGAATTCGATGGCGGTCAGGGTAAACCCCTGTTACCAATGAACTGTCCACCGTAGCCGTCATGGTGGGGAACACGGTTACGCAATCAGGCCAGTACCTTCCCCGATCCTTCAGAAACTGAAGAGCAGGAACGGTTTTATGCCTCAGGCAATCTTCCAAGACAGCAGGCATTAAGGAATCCACAAGCAGGAGAATCACTTTTTTCATGATGAGAACACCAACTCAGCCGTTAAGGGTAGATGGTCTGAGGCCTCGGGGATTGTTTTGATTACTTCAGCCGATTCAATGTGAAACCCTCTGCTGACAAATATGTAATCCAACTGTGTTCTTGGCCGGGATGAAGGAAACGTATGCAAGGATCCGGTACCGGCAGCATCGCAAACATCCGTCAGATGCCGGGTTACTTTTCTCCAGGCTTTGGCTCCCGGCCTCATATTCCAATCTCCAAGGAGAAGAACGGGCAGCTTGGTATCCGCTGCCTTTTTCAGGATAAAATCCGTTTGTTTCTTATGAAGGAAGGGATTCAGACTCAGATGGGTGATATATACATCCAGTGCTTGTCCCTCAATTTGCAAACGGGTTTCCAACAGGGATCGACCTTCGATAAGACCCGAATAGAAATCGAAGAGATGATTTTTTTCGGATACAATCGGATAGCGGGACAGGAGAGCATTCCCATACTGCCTCAATCTGCCGGTTCCCCTTTCGTTTTGGGTGAGCGCCGCTCCATAAGCATGGTTCATATTCAACTGTTCCCCCAACCAGGCTGCCTGATCCATAAACTCGCTTCTGCTTGAGAAATTCCTGTCCACTTCATTCAGACCGATCAGATCCGCATCACTTTCCTTCATTACTTTAACGATACGATTCATGTTCAGTTTTGTGTCCGTTCCCTTTCCGTGATGGATGTTAAACGTCATGACCTTGATCTTCATGAAAGCTTCTCCCATTGCAGTATCCATATTGGTCAGATAATGTCCCTGTTCTTTGTCCGTTTCAAATTGGGCGAATGCCCTATTCTATTAATAAAGCAGCCAATATGGGAAGCCCCAGAGAAATGAAGGCAGCCAACACCTGCAGCCAGATTCCCCGTCTTATCCCTTGCAGTTGAAAAACAATCCCTTTTCGTAAAATCCCTTCTCCTGCCAGGACACATCCTACCGCCCACAAAAACACAAAAATGTACCTCATGGTTTCAACTCCCGAACAAAACATTTAATATATGGGGGCGAACGACAATTACGCTTGGCGTGTTGCCCAGGATTTCCCCGTCCCCGTGAATGGGAACCGGCCGCTCTGTCGTCACCCGGACCTTTTTTCCTTGAAAACATAAAACATTCGGATGCAGAACATGCATGCCATGGAATACAGAGGGAAAGATCTTCAGCAGCTCGATCCGGGACAAGTTATGCACTACGCATAGATCGAGAACACCATCGTTATTTACAGCTTGTGGACAAATTTTCATGCCTCCGCCGTAGTATTTTGAGTTCCCGATTGCCACCAGCCAGCAGTTGGGAAAGAAGAAAGCCTGATCGTCTATCTGCAAAGATACGGCAAAAGGCGGAAACGTCAAAAGCAGTTTTAACATACTCAGAATGTATCCTACAGTTCCTGTTTTTTTCTTCCATGATGCCAGGTTTATGTCCGTTGCCACGGCACCGTCAAGTCCAATTCCAATGGCGCCCGCCACATAGAAACCGTTAATATCCAACAGATCCATGGGATGGTGGGTGCCATTCGCCAGGCATCTTACTGCCAGGTAGGGATCGTCGGGAATATGTAAGGTCCGTGCCAAGTCATTTCCTGTTCCTGTAGGCATTAAACCAAACAATGTGCCCTGGCCCGCAATTCCATTCACCACCTCATTGACCGTTCCATCACCTCCGACCGCTATCAGTTGGGAATAATGATGAACTGCCTTTTTCGCTATTTCAATCGCTTCCTTTGGTTTTGAAGTAAACCGTGCGTCGTACCGGATCCCGAATGTGTCCAAATGGCGCTGAATCATTGGCCAGCGCTTTTTTGTCTTTCCTTTTCCCGCATGCTCATTGACAATGAATAATCTTTCCATTTTCTGCTTATCCTCTTCCGTCATCCACATAGAGCTTTGAGAATCATGACCTTGCTTCCGCATCTTGCTGCCAATTCTCCCGAGCCCCTTTGGTACGGGAGAGGATATGGGCGTTCCAGCCAGGAATGGAAAGGCGGTAATACATCTCCACCATTGAGGGAAACGCAGCAGACAGCTTGGCTGCAAGAGATAATCCCCACGGTATCACCAGATCCTTTTTTTGCTTCAAAACCGCCTTCACCACTCCCCTTGCAGCATCTTCAGGCCTTAGTACCGGAATTCCCTTCGGCAAACGATACATGTCCTGATGAATGTCATTTTCAATCAACGGAGTATTGATCGGGCCGGGTGAAACCATTCCGACATGAATTCCTTCCGGTTGTAGTTCCTGCCGCAAAGACAATACAAAACCGCGCAGCGCATGCTTGGTTGCGGCATAAGCGGTAAAAAAGGGCGGAGTGCACTGAGCGGACAGCGATGAGAGATACACCAGGCTCTTCCTGTTTCCTTTTCGAATTAAAGGCAAAAATGATTGGGTTACGTGCACGGCCCCCCAATAGTTGATATCCATCGACTGCTTGGCCAACGACAGCTCCATCGTCTCCACCGGCGACAAGTAAAAAACGGCTGCACTGAAAATCATTGCATCCAGACGACCATGATTCTTCTCAATCCACCCCGCCGCTTCTTTCACTTTCCAGGGGGAGGAAACATCAGCCGCAATAACTTCCACAGTACCGCCCAATCCTTTGATTTCTTCGGCTGTCGATTGAAGACGGTTTTCCCCTCTGGCAATCAAGATGACCCGCGCCCCAAGTTTTGCGAACAACTTGGCCGATTCCTTGCCGATTCCGGAAGACCCTCCAATCACAGCCACTACTTCGTTGCTCATTTTTTGCATATATCCTTTCCCCCGATTCTGGATGCACGATATTTGCCATTGTGTTAACATTTTTCGTTTTTATATTCAAAGTTGTTTGTCGTTAAGTGAAATATTCTGGGCGATCGGGAAATACTGCTATTTGGTGTAAAAAAGTTGATGCAACCAGGAGGTTAATATGTCAAGCTTTATTTTTTCCGGAGAAATGCTTACGAGTTTTCAAAAGTGGTTTGCCGATGGTCTCCGACAAAAACTTGAGTCAAAAGGATATCGGATGATCGAGTCGCCGCAGGAAACCGCCCGGTTGGTGCTGAACTTCGCGGATCCGCAATCGCCGCGGCCTTACCGGCGAAAAGCTCAGGCTACCTATGTGGTGACCTTGATTGAAAGCAATACTGTTCCAGAAAGTATTCTGAGGGCCGGTTACCCGATTCTGATTCGCGCACTGTCTAACTTGCTGATCTATATAGTTCGCACATCCGATGTTTTCGAAACCTACTTTGTCACGCTGGAACAGGGATATTACAGGGTTCCCTACGAAGCTGGACAGGAAGACGTTTATTTTGACAAAATCCTGGAACGCCTGGAACCTCTTGCCACTTCGAACTTGATTATTAACAACGATTTTCACCAGGATTTGCCCGAGGAATTGTGGGAGGGGGATGAGGTTACGGAGAAAGTCCGCCAAGCCGGCAATAAAATTGAAGCGATGAATCTGTGGCCGGCTCCTTTCCCGATTCAGGAAATTCTTCCTCCGGAGGATTTCCGCCACGTCAAACGATTATACGGAATTGGCGGACTCAGCTATGGAAATCTCAGCGCCCGCAAAGACAGCACCCGCTTCTGGATGAGCGGGAGCGGGGTAAACAAGGGAAATTTGCGGCAGATCGGTCAAGATATGCTCTTGATTAAAGGCTTTGACTCTGATCGGAATACGATGCTGTTGAGCGTTCCTCCAAATGTTCAGCCGCGGCGAGTGTCCGTTGACGCTATTGAGCACTGGATGATCTATACGGAACACCCGGAAGTGGGTGCGATTGTCCACATCCACGCTTGGATGGAGGGAATCCCTTCGACCCAGATCAATTACCCCTGCGGAACCGTTGAACTTGCCAAGGCGGTAGCGGAACTCGTTCGTCAGGCTGATGATCCGACACGTGCGGTCATTGGATTGAAAAACCACGGCTTGACCATAACCGGCAGGGATTTGGACGACATTTTTGAGAGAATCGAAGGGCGCATCATTCCCCAGGTTCCCATGGCTTGATATAAGGCAAAGCCACAGTTTCAGTACGAACTGAACTGTGGCTTATAATCTGGGTTCCATCATTCGGTTTTCCTAGCCAGTTCCCGAAGAGTATCCAATGTGGGCATGTCGTTAAAATGGTGGATCAGCAGTTGTTTTCCCCCGTTGCGATAAGAAGGAATTGTGGAGATCTCCAGTTGGGCCGCTTGTTCCAGATCCTTATTGTATGCCTGAACCGCTTCGGCTTTTGCCAGTTCCGACCGAAAGGTGGCCTCATCAAGCCCGATCTGCTTTGCCAGCTGTACGAGAGTTTCCTGATTGGAAATATCCTTCTGCTCCCCCCAGTGTGCATGGAATACCGCTTCCACATAGGAGGCGGCGGCCCCCAGCTTGTCAGCGACTTTGGTGGCAATCAGGGCCGGAACCGTTTCTTTTTGGATCGGAGTAACCAGCGGCATGCCCATTTCCTCTTTCAGTTCCTTCAAGCGGGCCTTCCCCGCTTCGTAATAGCCTTCCGGTTTTGGCGGCGGGGTCACGTTCGAGGGCATCTTCCAGACATGGTAAGTCACTTCGACCCCTTCCGCTGCCAGTTCGCGAACCGTCTTCGTCCCCAGATAACACCAGGGACATGCATAATCGAAATAATAGTCCAACTTGGCCACTGCAATTTCCCCCACTTCATTACATGTTTACAGTCAAGTACCGGCCTCAACGAGATAACACCTGAGGTAAATAAGGTGTCATTTTTACTTACTTTTAGTAAGTATAACAAAGTTACAATAACGGGTCAAAGAAAAAATAAACCGCTCATCTACCGCAAAAGAAAGTTGCTGCTACAAACATGGATTGGCATGGAACTTGCTTGCTGAATTGTAACAAGGAGGATGAAAGAGGGTGTTACATCGTATTTCAAAAATTGCCATATTTAAATTCTCAAAATCATATCAACCAGGGAGGACCAAAAATGTCACAAAACAATTTATTTGAAAATTCAAACCAATACCCCTCATCTGAATACGACAAACCGAATGGGATTCTTGACCGGTTTCGGAATTTTGCGTTATCGACCAGTGAATGGACTCAAAAATGGGTTCCTGACGCTTGGATCATTGCTGTCATTCTTTCCATTATCGTATTTCTTATGACTATCGCATTTGGGAACGCTTCCCCCGTTAAAGCGGCTCAAGTTTGGGGAAAAGGACTTTGGGTTTTGCTGCCGCTTATGGCCCAATTCAGTTTTGCAATCCTGGTGGCGTATGTCTGTGCCACCGCCCCGGCAACCAAAAGGGCGTTAAACTGGTTGGGTTCCCGCCCCAATCCGGATAAACCCTGGCAGGCCACCTTACTGGTTGCCGTCGTATCTCTCCTGACCGGTTATATTAACTGGGCATTGACCGTTGTGGTGTCAGCCACCTTTGTTCCGTTTGTTGCCAAACACAATCCGAAATCGGACATGCGCTTACTGGTGGCCGCCGCTTATGTCGGAATCGCAACGCTCTGGCATGCGGGACTTTCCGGGTCTGCCACATTGCTTGTGGCAACTCCGGATAATTTTCTGCTCAAAGATAAAATTTTGACTGATTTAATTCCAGTAACGCGAACGATCTTCTCACAATTTAATATCCTCTTGGTCCTTGTAACCATTGTTACCACCGCATTGATTTTGACGTTGTTAACTCCGAAGAAATCCCGGGTCAAGATGGAGCAAAGCGTATTGGATTCCATTACCAAAGAAAGCGATTTCCAACGTCCCGCCGATCTCAGCCCTGCCGACCGGATGGCTTGGTGGCCCGGTTGGAACATTATTTTAGGAGTTGCCAGCCTGTACTTTCTCATTAACATTTTTACGTCGAAAGGAATTGCAGGTTGGAGTATTGACACTTATAACCTGTTATTCTTGACTTTGGCCCTCTTCCTGACCTGGAGACCCATAGTGTTTTTGGAAGGATGTAAGAGAGGCGTGCAGGGAGCATGGGGAATTCTTGTGCAATTCCCGCTGTACGGAGGTATCTTCGGGCTGATATCCTATACCGATCTGGGACATGTATTGACTACGTTTTTTACTTCCATTTCAACGCCACAAACGTTCTTGCCCATTGTATATTGGTATTCCGGTATATTGGGTTACTTTGTCCCATCCGGCGGTTCCAAGTGGGTGATTGAGGCCCCCTATCTGTTAAAGGCGGCCAAAGAACTGGGTATCAGTCCCGCAAGTACAACTCTCGCTTACAGTTGGGGAGATATGATGTCTCACCTGATTCAACCGTTCTGGGCAATCGCCCTGTTGGATATCACCAGGACAAAATTCGGTCAAATCGCCGGATTCTGTACCATGTTGCTGCTGGTATACATTATCATCACCAGCATTGGCATGTTCCTGATGCCCCTTCATCTGTAAAAACCGCAAAATCAAAGCGAAAGCCATGATTCCTCTTCCGATAGTGGGTCATGGCTTTCAGTTGTCGCGAAATATGCAATTTTGCATATGCATTTTTGCCGAATATATGCGATAATGCATATATTAAAAATATTCAAAACATAAGGTGATCCGCATGATTGATCTGTCCAAGCGAGTTTATGAGTCTGAACTTTTACTAAAGCACCTGATCGATAGTTTATATGATGGGATTTACATTACGGACGGAAACGGACTTACGACTTGGTATAACAAGGCATTCTTGCGAATCTCGGGATTGACCCCCGCCCAATTGGACGCTCACACTGTTTTTCAATTATTGGATAATGGTTGGCTCCCCAATTCGGTGGTAGCCGAAGCCATCCGGAAAAGAAAAACAGTGACCAGTGTCATTGATTATTTTAATGGTTCCGAAGGTTTGGTAAGTGCGATTCCGGTTTTTGACGATGCAGGCAATTTGTTGCGTGTAATTGCAAATGTGAGGGATCTTACGGAATTGAATGAACTTAAACGACAGTTGGATGAGACAAGAGCATTAAATGAGGGATATCGACAAACGCTGCAAGAGGTCCAGTCTGCGGAACTGGAAGGCGGACAGATGATTTACCGGAGTCATGCAATGGAGAGAATTATTTCTTTGGCAAAAAAAATTGCGTCCACCGACACTCCGATCCTTATTCTTGGAGAATCAGGGGTCGGAAAAGATGTATTGGCGAAATATATACATTATATCAGTGACCGCCAAAAAAAAGGAACTTTCGTCAAAGTGAATTGCGGAGCCATTCCCGAGCATCTGTTGGAATCCGAATTGTTCGGGTACGAGGCGGGAGCATTTACCGGCGCAGGCCGCCAGGGAAAAGCCGGTTTATTTGAGGTGGCAAACAATGGGACTGTTTTCCTTGATGAGATAGGCGAAATGCCTTTATCCTTGCAGGTAAAACTGCTGGGTGTGCTGCAGGACATGGAAATTCAAAGATTGGGGGGAACGAAACCCATACCGATTGATGTTCGTATAATTGCGGCGACCAATGCTCATCTGGAGACCTTAATACAAGAAAAACGTTTTCGAAAAGATCTTTTCTACAGGCTTAACGTGTTAATTCTTCAGGTTCCTCCCCTCAGGGAGCGTAAGGATGATGTTGTCGCTCTTTTGATGCACTTTTTTAATCAATTCAACAATAAACATCGGACAAGCAAAATTTTAACTCCCGCAGCAGTCGACAAGCTGCTTGCATATGAATGGCCCGGGAACGTCCGCGAGCTCAAGAATATGGTGGAACGAATAATTTTGACATCGGACAAGGATGCGATTGATGAACACCTGCTGCCCGTAAATATTCTGAGCAGTCACCGTGCGTCCGCAGCACCTCCTAACGAACATGACTTTAAACAGTCCTTCCAAAGAAAAAGCCTGAAGGAAATTTTAAACGATCATGAAAGGCAAATCCTGAGTTGGCACCTGACGAATTACCGTCCGTTAAAGCGTTGTGCGGAGACGCTCGGCATAGATTTGGCCACTTTGGTCCGGAAGAAAAAAAAGTACGGTCTATGATTGGCATAATATTTGCATTTATAACCTCCCAAAAAAGTTTTTTGGGGAGGTTTTTCTTATGGACATAATTGGAAATCGTACACTTCGCGATCTGCTGACTGAAAAAGTAACACATCACCCGGACAAAACTTTTCTCGTATTTGAAGATAACAAGGAGCAACTGTTTGCTCTCACATATCGGGAGTTCGCAGATAAAGTGAATCGACTTGCAACGGCCCTTCTTGAATTTGGGGTAAAAAAAGAGGACAAGGTCACCCTTCATCTGCCCAATTGCCTGGAATTTATGATTTCCTGGTTTTCGCTGGCACAGATTGGGGCGGTCATGGTACCGACCAATATCCTGTCAACCGAAGAAGAGATGGAATATATATTGGGACATTCGAAGTCGGTGTTGCTTATTACCGAGGAAACCTACCTGAATAAGTTCAACAATATCAAGGATACACTGCCGATTCGAGATATCTGGCTGGCCCGTTATGAAGGTACCGAATACCAAGACAAAAGTTTGGACCGGATCATGGAACAATCAAGAGGGGAAATCCCCATCGTACCGCTTGATTCCGAAGATGTAGCCGCCATGATGTATACATCGGGAACCACTTCCCGTCCAAAAGGCGTACTCATCACCCATGCCAACTACTTGTATGCTGGAGAAGTGATGTCAAAATCGATTCGTTTGACTCCCGACGACCGACAATTCATCGTACTTCCCTTGTTCCATGCAAACGCGCAATATTATTCTTCCATGTCAGCCCTCACCGTGGGTGCAAGTATAGCGATGACCGAACGCTTTAGCGCTTCCCGTTATTTCAAGCAGGCGAACAGATTGGGAGCGACTGTCGGTTCTCTCTTTGCTGCGCCAATTCGGATGATTTTGCGACAAAAGTACGATCCGGCTGATCGGGATCACAATCTGCGCGTGGTCTGGTTTGCGCAAGTTGTTTCGGAAGAACAACTGGCTGCATTTGAAGAGAATTACAATACAAAGCTGTTGCAGTTGTATGGAATGACCGAAACGATCGGAACTCCCCTGATGAACCCTATCGATGGAGTATGCAAGAACATGGGAATCGGAAGGCCGGTTTTGGGGTATGAAGTGAAAATTGTTGACGATTTTGGCAACGAGGTGCCGCAGGGAGAGGCCGGAGAGCTGATTGTCAAAGGAGTTCCCGGAAGAACGGTCATGAAGGGATATTTTAACAATCAACAAGCAACCGAAGAGGCACTGAAGGACGGCTGGTTATATACCGGAGACAATGTCCGGATGGATGAGGAAGGGTACTTTTTCTTTGTAGACCGTAAAAAAGACATGATTAAACGGGCTGGCGAAAATGTGGCGGCCAATGAAATCGAAAGGGTCATTATTCAACATCCGGGCGTATTCGACTGTGCGGTCATCGGAATTCCCGATGAGATACGGGATGAAACCATAAAGGCATATGTGGTATTGCGTGAGGAACATCATGTGTCTCCGGATGAAATCATATCGTTTTGTCAAACCAGATTGGCCAAATTTAAAGTTCCGGAATTTGTGGAAATTGTGACAGAACTGCCCCGTACCTCTGTCGGCAAGATACAGAAACATATTTTGAGAAAAATGCATATGGAAGGAGCAAAAAATCATGGTTAAAAAAATCAATCACATTGCCGTAATCGTGGATGATATTGAAAAAGCCCTTGTACCCTATCAAAAGGGACTGGGGTTACCCTCTTCCAATATCGAATACGTTGAATCGTATAACGTAAAAGTGGTGTTTTTGCCCATCGGGGATACGCAGATCGAATTGGTGCAACCATTGGGCGACAAGGGGGAACTCGTTGAATTTCTCCGGGCCACAGGCGGGGGGCTCCACCATATCGCAATGGAAGTTGAAGACATAAACAGTGCGATTCGCCAAGCAGCCAGTTCCGGCATTCATATGAAAGATATGACACCGCGTCCGGGCGCACACAACTCCACAGTTGCGTTTGCGGAAAGAGAATCTTTTGACGGGGTGGTCATTGAGTTGGTTCAACCCGCGAAGTAAATACTTCCGATAAAAAACAAAGATATCAAGGAGTGAGAGTATGGCACTGGCGTCGGTGATCGGTATTGGAATAACACGCTACGGCGTTCTTGGTTCTTCCTTTCTTGAGTTGGTGATGGATGCCGCATCCCAAGCGCTTCAAGATGCAGGGTTAGGCCCTGAAGATATTGATGCCTATTATTTGGGCAACTTTGCCGGTGAAAACTTCATTAACCAGAACCATCTGGCAGCTTATTCGGCGTCGGCCATAGGATTAAACGGCGTTCCCGCAACACGGGTGGAGGGCGCTTGCGCATCAGGCAGCCTGGCTGTTCGTGAGGCCATCCTTGCCATAAAAAGCGGATTGTACAAGAGAGTTCTTGTTGTAGGTGCCGAAAAAATGACTTCCTTGGCTACATCCGGTGTAACCAGTGTTCTGGCCAAAGCAAGCAACTGGGAAGCTGAGGTCAAACACGGACTGACTTTTCCTGCCGTTTTTGCATTTGTCGCTCACCGGTATATGCATCAGTATGGAGCGACTCGAGAACATTTGGCGGCGGTGGCGGTAAAAAATCATGACCATGCCCTGTTGAACCCGAAAGCTCATATGCACAAAAAGATCACCCTGGAAGAAGTACTCTCCAGTCGACACATGGTAGCGGAGCCTTTCAGCCGGTATGACTGCTCCCTGATATCCGACGGCGCATCCGCCATGGTATTATGCGCACCGGAACTTGCGGAAACACACCGTAAAGATGTGGTTGATATTGTTGGCACCGGGCAAGCTTCCGGCAGGTTCGAGGTTTTCGCCAATGTGTCGTTGACGTCTTTTCCGGCTACACGGCTTGCTGCCGAAAGAGCCTTCTCCATGGCTAACATAAAACCCGGTGACGTGGATGTTGCAGAAGTTCATGACTGTTTCACAATTGCTGAAATTGTGGCGACCGAAGATCTGGGGTTCTTTAAACCGGGGGAAGGGGGAAAGGCCGCTTTAGAGGGACGAACCCGCCTGGGTGGCGAGCTGCCGATTAACCCCAGCGGGGGACTGAAAGCAAAAGGGCATCCTGTGGGATCAACCGGAGTGGGCCAGGGAGTGGAGATCGTCTGCCAATTACGCGGCGAGGCGGAACTTCGGCAAGTAAAGAACGCGGTGACAGGTTTGACGCACAACCTGGGCGGAGCCGGTGGCACTTGCACCGTTCATATTTATAAAAGGAGGTAACCGAATTGTCCTTGAGCATGACGGTATATCAATGCGACGAATGCGGCCGCAGACAACTGATTCCACAAGGTTATTGTTCACAATGCCGGTCGTCAAAAAGTTTTAGTCCAATTACCCTGGAAATTGCCGGAACCGTTATTTCGTTTACAAGAGTACACGTTTGTGAAGAAAGGTTTAAAAGCGTAGCTCCCTACCTGTTGGCAATTATTGAGTGCGAGGATGGACTTCGTCTTATGGGACGTGTACAACAGCCGGTTGAGCAACTGGGTATTGGTTCCTGTGTCGAGCTTGCGGAATTTCAGGGAGACACACCCATTTTTAGAGTCATGAGTCCTGTGGTGGAAGAAAACACTCTTGTATAAATCTGCGTCCGGGATGCGTGCTTCGCCAAGTTGGGCCCCCGTAATGGCAAGTACTAAGCCATTACGGGGTATCAACAAGATTGCCCGCAATAATCGGTCCATATGTCACTTCCCGGTTAATGCGGGAAAGTGCGGAAGAACTTCTTCACCCAATTCATCAATCACTTCTTCAACAGGACGTCGGCCATATTTCAAGTTGATAATCACATGATTGACACCCGCATTTTTAAGACCCTCAATGAATTCAATGAGAGGATTGCGCCCGATCCGGAACCCTAAATGAATGGGGACTGGTGCATGATTCGGATCCTCCGTCAAATCCACATACAGGGACTGACTAAACGGTTTAAACCGATCGGTAAGAGAGCGCCAATTTTTAATCAGTTCGGTTTGGAATTTCAAGTTTCGGGGATAGTACATCCACCCGTCACTGTTCTGGGCAATCCATTCGGGGGACTGAGAGCTGTGGCCGGTTACCAGCACCGGAATGTCGGAAAGTCGCGGTTTGGGCAAGATGTCCCCGTTCCACAGATTGACCCGTGGCGACCTGACAGCGGGAAAGTTCTCCTCCCATGCTCTTTTCATTACAAATATGGATTCTTGAAACAAAGTGCCGCGCTCTTCGGGATCAACTGAAAAGGCTGGAAATTCTATAGGACGATCCCCTGTCGCCACCCCGAGAACCAGGCGTTCGCCGGATATTTTGTCGATGGAAGCGGCTGCTTTGGCCACATGCAGCGGATGCCGCAACGTTAGAATAATACTTGCGGTACCCAAAGCAATGTTTTCAGTATGGGCGGCTATATACCCCAGATAGACCCAGGGATCATAAATCTGGCCCACATCCCCGAAATGGGGGTCATATAATGGAACATCCCTGACGAACAATGCGGCAAAATTTAGCTCCTCCGCTCTTTTTGCCAGTTTCATTTGTTTTTCAATGTTCATCTCCGGAATGCTGCCCTCGTATGATTCCAAAGGAAAGAATAACCCGAGAGTCAGATTATTTTCCTGAAACATGCGTGAATATCCCTTGTGTTTATCAAACCGGTTCATGATCGCCCTCCACATCTTTATTTATAGATATCTAGAATTATCGATATAATATGATAAAACTAAGGGAGCTTCAAGGCCAAAATTGTAATGATGCTTACGATATAAGCGGTAAACAAGGATTTTGATTTACAAATCCCTGGATAACAATTCCACAATTTTTTTGATGTTCTCCTCATCCCTTTTATAATAAGTAAATTGCCCAATTCGTTTTGCTTTTATCAATCCGGCATTTTGCAGCATTGATAGGTAAAGGGACACTGTGGATTGTGACAATCCAAATTTTTTATGGATATCGCTTACGCAAACCCCATCTTCGTGTATATCCCCGTTTTGCGGTTTTGGAAAGTGAATTTCAGGATTTTTTAACCACTGTAGGATCTGCAGCCTCGTCTCATTGGACAAGGCTTTAAATACTTCCAAAAGTTCCATTGCTGCCTCCAGATTCAACAAAGTCAATTGTCTTTTTATTTTACATTATTTGTGATTGCTCTGAAACGAGCTGACTATTCGGAAATTTCTAGTAGCATATAACAAACCTTTCGTACCGATGTCATCTTTGATATAATACGAAATAGTAATAATTTTCTGTCGACTGGAGGGATAGTTATGGAGAACTCGCAGATAGCTATTCGCTTACCCAGTGATATACACATGAAAATGAAAGAACTGGAAATCAAATGGAAGCGCTATGTATTGGAAAATCACGAACCGGGTCAAATGAGGATGAATGTTTTCGAATCATGGAAGCGCTGTTTGACCTATAGGGTCAACCCCAGACAAAAACAAACCGCCATCGCGCTGTCCCAAGACGAATTGGTGGAGTGGGCAAAGAAATCGAATTTGTATCAGATTTCCCTGCCGATCGTTCAACATCTGGCCGATCAGATCAGCGGCACCGGACATCTGGTTACCCTTTGCGACAGCCAGGGCAAAATTATTTATTTGCAGGGGGACCCCAAAACCCTGCAGAAAGCCGAGCAAATGAACTTCGTACCCGGTGCCGACTGGAGCGAGGCATCGGCTGGCACCAACGCAATCGGAACTTCCATTGCGATTCGGCAGCCGATCCAGATTTTTTCTTACGAGCATTTCTGTGAAGGGTGCCATCCCTGGATCTGTTCATCGGCTCCGATTCACGATCCGTTCACCGGACAACTGTTGGGAGTGATCGATCTCACAGGTCCATCCGATATGGCTCAGCCGCACTCATTGGGCATCGCAACGGTCACCGCGACGGCCATCCAGCAGAGCTACCGGGAAATTTCGCTGAAAACGCGTCATCAGTTGCAAACCCGATTTGTGCAGGCGGTCAATCAATGGAAATCGGATCCCGTTATCGTTTTGGATGCCGCCCTGCAAATCGTGAATGCCGTTTCCGGAGTGTCAGCGCTGTTTCAAACGGGCGATCTCAGCCATTTCTGGTCACTTCCCGGCATTGAAGTGTTGAAGAATGCTCTTCTCAACAACAACGGTGAGGAAGAAGAAGTCCTTTTGCCGTTGTACCAATTAAAAATCACGGTGCAAAACATTGCGGTTGATTCGGAAAGAATCGGCTTTCTCCTCCACCTTCAACGATCCGCTCAGCATCACTCGTCCGTGTCCATTTCCTGCAACTTCTGGTCCGACATCATCGGTGAATCAAAAGCAGTAAAAGATATAATCAACAAGAGCCAAATGGTGGCTCCCACGAATGTGCCGGTATTGCTCACAGGGGAGAGCGGAACCGGCAAGGAAAGGTTCGCGCAGGCGATCCATCGCGCCAGCTTACGGCACCGGGCCCCGTTTCTGGCAATCAACTGCGGCGCCATTCCGAAGGAACTGATGGCAAGCGAATTGTTTGGTTATGAGCCGGGTACGTTTACGGGAGGGAATCCCAAGGGGAAAGCAGGGAAATTTGAAGAAGCGAACGGCGGAACGCTGTTTCTGGATGAAATCGGGGAGATGCCGCTTGACTTGCAGGTATTCCTGCTGCGAGTTCTGCAGGAGAAAGAAGTGATCCGTCTCGGGTCATCAAAGCCCATTCCGGTTGATGTCCGCATTATCGCGGCCACCAACCAAAATTTGACGAAACTGATCGAAGAAGGGAAGTTTCGCGCCGATCTTTATTACCGCCTCAACGTTGTCGGATTACACCTCCCTCCATTGCGGGAGCGGAAGGAGGATATCCCTTTATTGTGCGATCATTTTATCCGAAGATGTGCGAACAAATACGGCAAATCGGTTACCGGCGCCAGCGCCGAGGTTTTGTCCTTTTTCCTGGAATATCATTGGCCGGGCAACTTAAGGGAAATGGAAAACGTGATAGAACATGCCGTTTTGTTTGCAAGCGGGGAATGGATTCAAATGACTGATTTGCCCCACTCCCTGCCGCCCGCCGTTTCGAATGAGGAAGAAACCCCTTTGGAGTTGGAAGAGAAACGAATGTTAGCGCAACTGATTCGGGAAACGAACGGCAACTTGTCGGAAGTGGCAAGACGCTGCAAGATCGCCCGCACCACATTGTACCGGAAAATGCAAAAATACAACATGAAGTAGGGCCCCCTGATGGGGGCCCTGCCTTTTGCCATCGCGACGAATATTCCTGCCACCCGGCGGCTATGGCTGGGGAACGGGACGACCCAGCCATTCCTCATAGAAAGCGTCGATGTCGGGGTCAAATTCCTTGATTACCGGATACCACGGGGTGACGTTTTCCACCTCTAACTGTGTACCGCAGGTTGGGCAGTAGTACTCCCGAATCACCTGCCATTGCGGGTCCGGAGCCAACAGTTTCGGATACAATTCTTCCATCTTCTCCTCCGTGTCCCGGACGTGAATTAACGCGTGCAGTTTCCAATTGTCGCGGTAGTCGCAAAACTCGTGGCCGCAATCGCATTTGACGATCCGGTCGCCGTTATTCTTCAGCACGATATACAGATGCAGGCCGACCGGAAGCAGAATTTTGTCATCCCACGGCACTCTGTCCTGCAAAATGCTCAAGTATGTGTCAAACCGCTCCGGATCCTTGAAACTCGAGAGCATTTCCTTCAGTTTAAAGAAATCAATCGTGCCGTCAATCAGTTCTTCGATCGTTTTTTTGTCATATTTGGCCATGGTTCAACCTCCTTTTCAATCGGAATCTATTGCACTTGGTGATGGGCGCCGAATACCGGAATTTCCAATTCGCTTTCCTTGATAATCCAGTCTTCCGGCAAATTCCAGAAATTGCGAAACTCTTCAGGAAACTTCCGGCTCAGCGCAAAACTGCTCGCGTACATGTGACGGACCTGAATCGCCGCATCCTTGTTCAAAATCCTCTGCCGTTCTTCCTTCATCCATTCACGCGTGGGCACTCCACGTTGAATCCGTTCTTTTCTGATTTCGGCGCGTCGCTGTTCCGTCTTTGCTTCGTCGATCACCCAGAGGCCCTTTTCGTCCTTATGGATCACAGCTCCGTACACTTTTTCCGCATAATCGGGCAGCAAATGGCCGTTGTTGAGATCGGTTTCAATCGCCTTCGGCTTTCTCTCCAACGGGTCGCCAAAACCGGGGCCGCCACGCAGATAATTGAGATACAGGTCGTAATTTTCAAAAATCGTTTCCGTTGTGATTGCCTGTTTGTCGCGCTTGATCTCTTTCGCCTCGATCAGTTTGTCATACTGCGGATTGCCGGGATCGGGATCGCCACCCAACGGAAGGGGAAGTTTCTTGTCAATCAGTTCCTTGATGTTGGTGCCGTGCGCTTCGAAGCGGTAGCCGGAAGCAGCCGGATATCCTCCCATCAAACCACAATCGCTGCTCATGTACCCGTTGCCCATGAAGAACATGGTCCAATCTTTGGCTCCCCATACCATCCGCAGCGTTTCGTAACCGTTTCCGCCTCGGTATTTGCCGTATCCTCCCGTGTTCGGCTTGATCGTGCGGCCGAGGTACAGCAGCGGTTCAGCCAATTCCCAAATCTCCATGTCCCCCATGTCGCCTTCCGGATTCCAAACGGCTGCCGCATGGTCGATTCCGTCTTTGACGGCGCTCGCCCCGACACCTTCAGCCGCCGATTCAAAGCTGTTGACCGCGTGATTTTCATTGAACTGGTTATAGCCGCCACCCTGCAGCCAATTGCTTGTATTGGCATTTCCGGCGTTGACTTCTTCCAGATACCCGCGGGCAAAATACGATCGGCTCAAAGACCTCCACAACGGACTCCAGGCGGAAACCAGGAAGTGCCATGCATAGCTGTGGGCGGTGCGAATATCGTCAGGGTTCAGCCAGGATCCGTAGGGAAGCCCGAACTTGCTGGCATAGTAAGCCCCGTCGTTTACCCGGTCGTTCGGAATCAGCGTTTGCGACAGCATCACCCAGATGCCGCTTGTAATCGAAACCGGAGTTGCGTTGTAACTGTGCCAGCCCCAGCGGTTAACCCCTTCAAAATCAATTTCAAATTTTCCGTCTTTGTGGATCGTCATCTCGGACGGGGCGTGCATGATCGTGTTTACTCGCGCATAGGGCGGCACATCCAGATTTTTGTAAGGAACGTCGACAAACGAGACGCCCCGGTATTTGCCGGGAATGGTCAACGATTTGATCTGGTTGATGAAACCCCGGCGGCCGTCTTCAATCACTTCCCGGATAAACTGTTTATAAGCGCCGATCCCTTCTTCTTCGATCATCTGCAGCACCAGATCGCGAATCATGTGGCAGCCGGCCACGCGTGTACGTTCATCCAGCAGCCAATACTTGGTGGTACGCACGGAACGCTGGCTTTCGATCAACCAGTCGCGTAGCAGCGTATCGTTTTTGCCGATTTTTCGGCATGCCACCTGATAGCCGTCATCGTAACGGGTTACCGGCCCCACGGTCATGCTGCCGGGAGCGGTCGCGCCGACATCGATCACGTGAGTGACACCTCCAACCCAACCAATCAGCTCATTATCCCAGAATATCGGAACAATGGTGTGCACGTCGCAAGGGTGGACGTTACCGATCTGACAGTCATTGTTGCAGAAAATGTCGCCGGGCTCGATGCCGGGATTCTCTTCGTAATCATTTTGAATCATGTATTTGATCGCGGCTCCCATCGTACCCACGTGAATGATAATCCCGGTAGAGGTGACAACCGAATCCGCTTCCGGCGTATAGAGGGTAAAGCACAGCTCCCCTTCTTGTTCAACAATCGGAGAAGCGGCCACCCGTTTCGCTGTTTCCCGGGCATGCACCACTCCACCACGCAGCTTGGCGAACATTTTTTCATACCGGATGGGATCAGATTCTTTAAACGGAAGTTCCCTCAAACCAGCATAGTAACCGCTTTCACTACTAAGACGATCGATTTCCTGTCGCATCTGCTTGAGTGTTTTTCCGTTCCAACCGATTCCTCGGCGCAAAGCCTGTTCAGCCTCCAAATCTTTCTGACTTATGGCCACTAGAAATCCCTCCTTCACATATTTCAAAATGTCGGATGAGCGATCATCCGGACTTACTGGCGGGGTTCTTTCAGGTGGAAAATCCGGTGTTGATCGAGATACGTCTCATATCCTGGCGGAATGACAAACGTAGTCGCCGATGATTCGAGAATGGCGAACCCTTTGATCCGGTTGCCCGCTTTCAACGATTCCATTTCCCAGATGTCAGCCTTCACCCATTGTCCTTTCCAATACACGTTGCGGGTGCCCAGGAAAGCGTTTTCTGGCGGATTCTCGCCAGCCAGTGGTTCTTTCGAAATATTCGGCTTCGGTACTTCCACGATTCCCCTAACGATCGCCCCGGTGACAGAATATCCCAGTTCAGGCGAACGAGCAGCTTTCGCGTACACGCGGGAATACGTTTCTTCAAACGCTGCGACCAGTTTCTCCCAATCTGCAGAGGATCGCACCTGGCTGATCGGCGATTCAATTTCCAAATCGTTCAACTGACCCTGGTACTGCATGCGGTAATAGAAGCGAAATTCCACCTTGTCTCGCGGGAAGTTATTCTTTTCAAATTCGTCCGCCACTTTATCCGTCAGTTCTTGCCATGCCAGTTGCAATTCGTGGCCGGCTGCAACCTTATCCTGATCATCAGCGTCGGGATTCACATTCAGATCCAGCGTTTTGTCGTACCGGTATTCAAAATCGGCCGCTCCGCAGCCAAAAGCGGAAAATCCGGCTGCCCACGCGGGAACTAGAATATCCTCGAATCCGAGCCCTTTGGTATACCCGGCAGTATGCAGCGGCCCCCCGCCACCGTAAGAAAAACAGACATACTGGGACGGTGAATACCCCTTTCCGAGAATCATCGACTCGAGATAATTGCGGAGCTGCGACTCGAGCAGATCGATCACGCCGTAGGCCGCGTCCTCGACGGTGAGTCCAAGCGGATCGGCGATTTGTTCCTTGACCGCCTGGTAGGCAAGCTCAGGAAACAGTTTTACCTCGCCGCCCAGGAAGTTGTCGGGATTGATCAGGCCCAGCACGACATGGCAGTCGGAAACGGTAACCGTGTCAATGCCGCCCGCCGGGTTACAAACACCCACACGATACCCTGCGCTGTCCGGTCCCAACGTAATCGACTTAAAGTTAGGATCGATTCGCACAAAACTTCCGGCTCCGGCCCCCACCGTATCCATCGCTACCAGCGGCAGTGACAGAACCAGGCGCGCCATGTCGGGGCTGGTGTTGATGCTTAAGTCGCCTTGTGTGATCAAAGCCATGTCAAAACTGGTGCCGCCTATATCCGAGCAGGCAATATTAGGAATTTTCAGATATTCGCCCAGATACTTGGCTCCCACCACTCCCCCGATCGGACCGGATACCAACGTTCGTGCCAACTCATTCGCCTGATAGCTGATCGTACCGCCGTGGCTGGCCATCACCCGCAAATCGAACTTCGCCCCTTTTTCCTTGACCCGCTTATCGATGATTGACAGCGTTTGACGGGACGGGTCGGCGGCATAGGCCTCGATAATCGTCGTATTGGTGCGGTGCGATTCTTTCCGCAGCGGATAGTAATCGACCGAGGCAAAAATCGGCACTTCTTGCCCCCGTTTTTGCATGATTTCCTTCGCCATGTCGCGAACCCTGCGTTCATGCGCCGGGTACTTGTAGGAATGAAGAAAACTGATCACTATCGCTTCCACGTTCTGTTCCAGCAGATCCACCACCGCTTGTTCCACTTCGTGTTCATAGAGCGGAATCACCACGTTTCCAAAAAGATCCACACGTTCGGTGATTCCCCTGGTCAACTCCCTCGGAACAAGGGGGGGATCATAGCGATGGGTGTTCAAATGCAGGCGGTCGGAATAGGAGTACCCGAGATAAGCCTGTATGGCTCTTCCCATGCGGTGGAAGTCCTCCATTCCCTTGTTGACAATCAACCCCACCCGCTTGCCCTTTCGTGACACCAGGCGATTGAGCATCGCCGTCCCGGAATAGACGCCTGCCACCAGTTGGGGAAAAGCCTCTTCGACGCTCGTGTCCCAATAATATAGTGCATCTCGCGCCGAATTCAAGAGGCCGATCGACTCGTCATCCGGAGTGGATTGCGCTTTGCCGACCACAAACTCCCCCTTGTCGTTAATGATGAAGGTGTCCGTCATGGTTCCTCCGGCGTCGATCGCAAGAATTTGTGCATTTGCTCTCGCCATGTGCTAAATCATCTCCCTTCAAGTTCGAATAGCTAACAAGAGGGTGTCCCCTTGTTGCCAATATAAATAAGCAAAAACAATGCCAACCTTTCCGGATTCGTCTTTTGCATGATTTGTCTAAGTTTAATTGCAGGATTGCCGACTTCTCCGAATCCTTCCTGATCATCGCCGTTTTCCCCAGGTGTAGCGGATCGCTACAATTGTCGCGCTACAAGCAGAACGACTCATCCAATCCAAACACAGATTGGCAGCCTGTGTTTGCATACCTTAGTGACCGTTTGGTAGACAAAGCTATCGACCTTCCCGATGTCCAGGTACCGTTTGCATTTCCACATTGATCTGGGCTTCCGTAAAATAGGCGGTTACTCCCGCACCGATTGTGGGCTTTTCCTTCGATAATCAGGACCACCCGATCTTATCCCATTGGATAGGTATGGATCTGAATGGTGAATCGATTTTTATCCTCCATTAGCTGTCAACTGATGACTTTGCATTGTAAAAGGTTGCCAATCGATGGGGGATGGTTCTCCGATAATCAAAGACGTCACTATCTCCCCGGTAATCGGAGACAAGAGCGTCCCTTTGCGGAAATGCCCCGTTGCCAGAATGAGTTTGCGCCATCCGTCCACCGGGCCGAGAAATGGTTTGATGTTGGGATTGGCCGGACGCAAACCGGCCCAAGTTTTTACAAAAACAGCATCCTTCATGGCTGGAACCATGGTGGTCGCAATGTCATAGAGGGTTTTGATCGCTTCCACTCTCGTTTCCTTGTCAAATCCGACCTCTTCTTGCGTCGCTCCAACGACGATCGAACCGTCCCTTTTGGGAACGAGATAACATTTCCCTCATTTTAGCCCCCAAACTGAAGGCCTTGGTTACCTTAAAACTATTTACCTGATGGTCACCGGGAATATATATCCCTCCAAGTAACGACTCCGATAACATGGGCTCAACTTCCCGTAAATCGCCAAGGGTAAGCCACTCTACCTTCTGTCCCAGCGATTGGGCCCATTCCCATTTCTTCCGCAAATCTTGCATCTCCTGCTCATTTCTCGCTACTCCCACTAGGCCGGTTGTGAAATACTCAATATCAATCCCACGTTTCTTCCCGTAGCACATTCTCCAAAGCAGCATACTTCTTTTGACTGGCCAAGCACAAGTCTACCAACGGGCCGGGAGCATCGGTCTCCATCATCGCTCCCAGCATGCCGGCCGAAGCGGAAGAAGCCTCTCCCCCTATTTGCGCGGAATCAAAAACAAAGCATTGAACTCCCTTACGACTCAGATGATAGGCTATTGAACTGCCGATCACTCCCCCTCCCACGATGATTACATCGGTATGTCTCTTTTCAGTCAAAATTTTTCACTCCCTCACGGAATTTTGGTATTTGTCATATCCCTACCGATTTCCCCATTGATCAGTGAAAATCAATTCATCCAACTCATAACGTCTTCCCCATCCTGCAGTTTCCAACACCGGTTGTTCGTGAAATTGATGCGTGTATCCAATTGAAAGTAATCCGACAGGGTCGATGTGCGGCGGAATATTGAGGATCCTGCGGACGTCTTGTTTTTTGTAGAACGATACCCAACCTACACCCAAACCTTCCGCACGTGCGGCCAACCACAGATTCTCAATGGCACAGACCACGGAATAAACATCCGTTTCCGGAATCGTATTCCGTCCAAGGACGTGTGAGCCATCCCGCGTAGGATCACAGGTAAAGCAAACCGTAACCGGAGCGTCGAGAATCCCCTGCACCTTCAGTTTTGGATAGAGCTCCGCTCGCTTCCCTTCGAAGTATTGTCCGGCGATCTGCACCTCTCTGTCCACGATCTCATGCAATTGCTGCTTGACTTGTTCAGAGCGTACAACAATAAAGTTCCAAGGCTGCATAAAGCCTACAGATGGCGCGTGATGAGCGGCATTAAGAATTCTCCGCAACTTCTCTTCTTCAATCGGATGCCTGATAAAAGTCCGAATATCTCGACGGGTGTAAATCGCTTGATAAACGCCCATTTTTTGTGCATTGTCAAATTCGTGGCGGGTTTCAATGGAGCTTAAAGAAAGAAGCGATGTTGACTCTGAACCATCCGTTGTCTGGACCGCTCCTTGAACGGAACCGTCAATCGAACCGGATATTCCTGCCTCCCGGAACGTTGCCATCTCCTTTGCAATTCGAACCGCAGAACGAACGATTGGCAAGGCGACGGCTGCTCCGCTTCCTTCTCCAAGACGCAGGTTGAGGTTGACGAGAGCTTTTAATCCCAATAGTTTGTTTACCGAAGAATGGCCCGGCTCTACAGACTCATGTGAAGCAATCAAATAATGAACAGAAAGAGGCGCCAGTCGAACCGCCACCAAGGCGGCAACGGCAGAGATAAATCCATCGACCAGCACGGGGATACGCAAAGCGGCTGCGCCTAAAACAACACCCGCCAAACCGGCTATTTCCAGTCCCCCCACTTTTGCCAAGACATCCAAAGGATCGGCTGGATTGGGTTGATTCAGCTGGATGGCCCGGCGGATTACATCCACTTTATGCTGGCGCGCAAAGTTCGTTATGCCGGTTCCCAAGCCAACCACTTCTTCCACCGGCACTTGACCGAGTGCTGCCAAGAGGGCGCTGCTTGCTGTGGTATTCCCTATCCCCATCTCCCCGAGGGCGAGCAATTTGGCCCCTTTTTGCACGGCATCCTGTGCAATGTCAATCCCCACTTCAATCGCGGAGATTGCCTCAGATCGCGACATAGCCGGAGCATGCGCCATGTTGTCTGTTCCGGAACGAATCTTCCGGGAAATCAGTCCCGGCAGCCGCAGCTCTCCCTTTACCCCTATATCAACAATTTGAACAGATGCTTCCGCAGCTCGGGCAAGCACATTGATTGCCGCCCCTCCGGAAATGAAATTTCCGACCATTTGCCGGGTCACTTCAGCCGGAAATGCGGAAACGCCTTCCTCCGCCACCCCATGATCCGCAGCCATTACAATCACGACTGCCGGATCAACAACCGGTTGCAGACTTCCGGTGATCCCAGTCAGTTGGATCGCCAATTCTTCCAAGCGCCCCAAACTGCCAACAGGTTTGGTAAGGGAATTGAGATGTTCCTCCATAGCTTTCTGTGCCAGCAAGTTCAACTCACTTACGGAAGCAACGGTGTCCAGCAGCCTATTCAAGACAAAAATTCCTCCTTTGTGGGTAAGCCCGGCCACGCGAAAAAACCCCAGCTTGAATAAGCTGAGGTTTAGCCATTCCTCAAATATGCTTTTCTTCAGGCAGGTCTCCTGGCTACGATTCATCGCCTGCTGCGCCTTCCCGGTTCCCCAGTGGCTATGCAGTTGCTCCTCGACTACAGTGGCGGGCTCCGCGTTCTTTTTGAACTTCCCTATTCTCCCATACGGGCACCTGAAGAAATTTGTTAAATCTAGTGTCACTATAACATAACTAATAGGAAGCGGAAAGAAATTTTTTTCTTTTTGAAAAAGCATCCTTCCCTATGAATAAAAGAAGAGTGATTAGTTGACAAAATGGTGCCGGAAGTGGGACTCGAACCTACAAAATCGCGATTTTGAGTCGCGCACGTATGCCAATTCCATCACTCCGGCATCTCAAATTATTCGTTGACTCCCCGTCCCATTCGAGGTAATCTCGACGCACCAACCACGCCAAACTCTAACGCGTACCTACCAAACAAAAACGTTGTATGTGAAGTGAGGTTGATTTTCGGGAGATGTGCGCGGGTTTACCGACAAAAGCGGGGTACACAAAACAAAAAATCGCACGGGATCAGGATTTATGACCTGTCGCAACGTGCGATTTGGATTGTGTACAATTTTCAGTTGTGCACTCTTGCCTGCTGAGCTAAAGATTCAATGGTGGAGGCTGACGGGATCGAACCGCCGACCCTCTGCTTGTAAGGCAGATGCTCTCCCAGCTGAGCTAAGCCTCCAGGATGGGATACATGGCGTCCCAGGAGAGATGCAGCCGTAAAGCGGCTGGCTGCGAAGCATGCCTATCGAACAGAATGCTCCGACGAACTCTACGTTCGAATCCTTCCCGGTACTTTGTAACTCAAGGATGTTAGAGTGGCGTCCCAGGAGAGATTCGAACTCCCGACACACGGCTTAGAAGGCCGTTGCTCTATCCAACTGAGCTACTAGGACGAAATAAAGGAACAGCCTAGCGACGACCTACTCTCCCGGGGCTTCTGCCCAAGTACCATCGGCGCTGGGCTTACAGGACGTAGGTCGTTCGACGTTCCGGCATGGATGCCGGCGCTCTTAGTCGAACATCCTTCTCCCGCCGTGTTCGGGATGCACCCACAGGGCATAAGCGTCGCATCGGCAGTAAACTGCCGTTTCTCCCTATGGGAACGGGTGTGTCCTCTCCGCCATTGCCACTAGACTCTCGTCCATCGCAGTGATCCTCAACCACCACGGGACCTTTGCCATTCACTTTTT
>NZ_BDUF01000062.1 GCF_002335525.1 Effusibacillus lacus | reverse complement strand
AGCCACCGGTTGCTTTTCAGCAGGCTTTAGCCTGAACAGCGACTTTCAGTCGCTCAGAGGAACCTACCGGCTTTAGCCGGTAGTCGTTCAGTTTTTGACAAGCAGTGCAATAAAACTCAGGAGGGGTTCTTTAATGAACAAAAAGGCGTTGACTGTTATTGTTGTAACTAGTGCTTTGACCCTTAGTTCTGTAAGTGCATTTGCTGCTGCACCTTCAAAAAACACAAAGCAGCAGGATCCTCCCCAAAAGGTTCAATGGACGACTGGGCCCAAGGAACCGGGTCAAGTAACACCCGAATATTTTGGGACGGTTTGCGGCGGAACCACGGACATTTTTAAAATCAGTGATCGTTTTGGAACCACTATTTATTCTTATGGAGAGACTCAATGTGCTCGACCAGTCGACATCATTGGAGTTGCGAACTACCTCTATCAAGGTGGATCGTTAATCGCTCAGAATGCTGATCAACAAACTTTGGCTACTATGGCTTATGCCAACAATTCTAAAAACTACGATTCCACCAAATCATATTACTCGGATTCGAACCATTATACAAATGACTTTGGGTATGTAGATACGGCTTACACCAAAGACACCGAATATTAATTTATAAAGGGAGTCCTCTTGACTCCCTTTAGACTTTAGACTTTATGAGGGGGATTCGGAATGAAAAAAATAGCGATGATGCTATTCCTTATTCTTTCTTTTGTTATCGGATGTTCCAGCATAAAATCACCCTTTAATTTTGAAAAATCAAAAGAAACTGTAGCACCTCCTAAAAAACAAATGGTGAGTATGAGACTAGCACTTACAGATGACACAGCACTAACACAAAAATATTACACATTTCAAATCGACCCAGAAGCCAGTTTTTTTCCAGAGCTTCGAGTTGTAAACGACTCACCGGATAGCAATCCGTTTGCGTTGTTTTTTTTCCTCGACTATAAACAAATTCCGGTCACCTATGAAGGCCAGGACACATCAGTTATTAATCTACAAGTTGCTCCAAGATCTGAAATAAAATTTCATATAACGATTCCAAAATTAACTGTTGGACGCCATGACTTTATTGCATTAGCTGTTCGAAAACCTCAAGTTCATTTAAAAGAACCTCGGTTTATTGCTCCTGAACAAATGTTTATGGCAAGAAGGATCACCTTAATTGTGGGTTCGGATGTTTCCCCAAGGAAAAATTTCACTGACATTAAAGGAACAAATTCTAATTGGCCTATTGATTCGATCGTCGTTGTTACAAAAGAACACCCTAAAAATACTTTGGAAAACATAACGCTAATTAAACGTGATGAGAGTGATAAATTATGGGTCAACTTTTTGGCTAAAAGACCAGATCAGTACTTTGCTGTTATATTACTTTTGGATAATGAGCAGGTTGCCATACAAAACCCTTTTATTCGGTCGTCTGCTTCTGGATTGATTAGTTTACCTATCAATCCTAAGGTCCCCCAGGACAATAATTCTCATGAATTGATTGCTATGGTTATTGAAAGTCCATTTGAGCGTATTGAAGACGAATCTGGAAACTTTCTAATAAAAAGTGTTCCTTGGCTTGTACGATTTACGAATAAGATTACCATACAATAATACCGAAACAGACTCTAACTCATTAACTTCTAGAAACTTGAATATCTGCTAGGAGGAACATTATAATGACTGGTCAACACACAAAGATTTAGGGGAAAGAACCCTGGTGTTGGTGATTTCTCTTCTTACCGTTGCTACCATCATAACATTTCTGTATCTAAAACCTAATCAAATGGAAAAGATAGAATCAACTAAAAATCTGGATACAGTGTCATATGAGAACCTCCCTTTTCTCGGAAGTCAAGATGCCCCGGTGAAAATTGTAGAATTTGCCGATTTTAAATGTCCAGGTTGTAAAGCCTGGTCACAAAAGTATCTTCCTAAAATGAAAAAAGATTACATCGATACTGGGAAAGTACAATTGTTCTTTGTGAATTACCCCATTATTAACGAATCTGATACCGCTGCTTTGGTAGGAAAGTCCATATATAAACAAAGTAATAGTGCCTTTTGGAAATACTATGAAATGGTATATAAGAATCAAAAGAGCGAAACAGAAAACTGGGCAACACCAACATTTCTTTTTAACTTGGTAGAGAGAGAGAACCTAGGTATCAATCTTGAAAAGCTAAAAACGAATGTTGAACAGAAAACGTATGCGAGTGACGTGCAGGAAGATATAAACTTGGCAAAAAAAGCCGGAGTTCACTCAACACCGACAATCTTTATACAAGGTAAAGAAGTGGCACCATTTGATTACACAAAAATTCAACAACGTATTGATCAGGAGTTTAGTAGGCAGAGATGACAAAAAAACGGGTAGCGTCGATTCTCTCCAAGTGGGGACTTATTATTTCTTGGTCTATATCCATAGTAGCTGTTCTAGGAAGCCTTTATTTCAGTGAAGTGGCGGGATATGTACCTTGTACACTATGTTGGTTCCAGCGAATCTTCATGTATCCTCTTGCAGTGATTTTAGGAATTGCTTCGTACGTAAGCGTAAAATAGTCCCCACCTTGTGAGAAAATGGGGACCCCATGTAAGCTATTTTTGAAATATACGACATGTTAGAGGCAACGCCTCTGA
>NZ_BDUF01000061.1:24254-43213 GCF_002335525.1 Effusibacillus lacus | reverse complement strand
TTTATGTTAGAGGTGCTCTGGTACACTGTCAACGCGCTGGAAGCTGACCGGCTAAAGCCGGTGGGTTTAGACCCGGCGCATGGAAACTAAATTTAGGAAACGAACTACTAGAAACAGCTTTTATCAACGACTATAACCCACCTTAATTTCAATTCCTCATAGGCAGTCTAGAAACATAATTATGTTCATCGCAAAAATTACGTAACTCGTCATTTCAATTCCTCATAGGCAGTCTAGAAACCGGGTAAGCCGGAGCCGAGTACGCCGGTTGTTGCGGAATTTCAATTCCTCATAGGCAGTCTAGAAACGAGTTCCAGATCCTCCGGGAGAACCCCGTTCAAAAAAATTTCAATTCCTCATAGGCAGTCTAGAAACGGGTAACGCTGTATCTTGGCTCTTTTCCCTGTTCTTTTGCAATTTCAATTCCTCATAGGCAGTCTAGAAACGGCCCCGTATGGCTTCGCTCACAAATTGAACAGTAATTTCAATTCCTCATAGGCAGTCTAGAAACACGAAAGCGTATGGTCAGTTATCCCCGTCATCGAGAATTTCAATTCCTCATAGGCAGTCTAGAAACCCGCCATTCTTGGGCAAGCTCACCAAGTTCAACTTGATTTCAATTCCTCATAGGCAGTCTAGAAACAGATGATTGAGATGGAAACCTTGAAAGGATACACATATTTCAATTCCTCATAGGCAGTCTAGAAACCCGCCTGTGCCACGGCATAGTCACCTTCGCTGATCAATTTCAATTCCTCATAGGCAGTCTAGAAACACCGATGGAGTGAATTAAACCTGGTCGAGGAACACAAATTTCAATTCCTCATAGGCAGTCTAGAAACGCACGAAGCCAATCCAAGAGTTCTGTCCACCAACCTGATTTCAATTCCTCATAGGCAGTCTAGAAACCGTGACACCGTCAGGAAACGCTCCTGTGACCGGGTCAATTTCAATTCCTCATAGGCAGTCTAGAAACCTTCTTGGTTGTATAGAGGCACTTATTGCACCCCCTATTTCAATTCCTCATAGGCAGTCTAGAAACGAAGTTTCTCATATACTTGGCCTTCACAAAAATACAAATTTCAATTCCTCATAGGCAGTCTAGAAACGATTATGAACGGAATCACAAACTATGCAATCCACGAATTTCAATTCCTCATAGGCAGTCTAGAAACTATATGGTTGCGTGAACAAATCGAAGAGTATGAGAAAATTTCAATTCCTCATAGGCAGTCTAGAAACGGGAAGAACAGTTCATTATCATGTTATTGATGATGGCATATTTCAATTCCTCATAGGCAGTCTAGAAACTGATTATATGCAGTTAAATCAATTTTTATTATTTTATTTCAATTCCTCATAGGCAGTCTAGAAACCCACTTCTGGCGCATGGTTACCTTGGATATGGATGAGATTTCAATTCCTCATAGGCAGTCTAGAAACAATCCCCCTTATCATCAACAAACTTCGCTCGATGAATTTCAATTCCTCATAGGCAGTCTAGAAACTGAGATCCGCATATTTTGGCTGTCCGTAGCGTTTGAATTTCAATTCCTCATAGGCAGTCTAGAAACATCTGTCAATGCCATGAAAACCACCTACCTTGTCAGATTTCAATTCCTCATAGGCAGTCTAGAAACGAGGAACACTTGGAGATTATGGGGTGGAAATATGGATTTCAATTCCTCATAGGCAGTCTAGAAACGGACGTGGCAAGATAGCACCTCCTAAATCAAAAAAGATTTCAATTCCTCATAGGCAGTCTAGAAACTATCGTCGATCCACTCTTTCTTTTGCTGGAGTTCCTGATTTCAATTCCTCATAGGCAGTCTAGAAACTCCGTCCATGGAGCACAACCACGGTTTGGAGATCGCATTTCAATTCCTCATAGGCAGTCTAGAAACCTTCGCGCAGTGGAACTTCGTTACCAAAAACTCACGCAGATTTCAATTCCTCATAGGCAGTCTAGAAACACGACGAGACGCCGCCTTGGGAATCCGCTGATGAAATTTCAATTCCTCATAGGCAGTCTAGAAACTCTGAAACTGCATGGTACGGAATTGGCAGATTTACATTTCAATTCCTCATAGGCAGTCTAGAAACCAATACGCAGATGCAGCTGTACGCGCTGGGAGCCATATTTCAATTCCTCATAGGCAGTCTAGAAACGGATGTGAGAGATACTTTGTTACTCTCTGTTTTTGCATTTCAATTCCTCATAGGCAGTCTAGAAACAACGCTAGCTCGAAAACAAAGCCTGGTGTGGTAGAATTTCAATTCCTCATAGGCAGTCTAGAAACCCTGCAGGGCACGGGCGGAGGTGAACTTAGAATTGGATTTCAATTCCTCATAGGCAGTCTAGAAACCAGGCCCCTCATCTCCTGTGTGGCTGCTTTGCATATATTTCAATTCCTCATAGGCAGTCTAGAAACCCTGCGGGTAAGCCGACTTTGGTTCCGGATTCTGAATTTCAATTCCTCATAGGCAGTCTAGAAACTGTACATGGTTAAGCCCGAAACACACTTTCACGAAAAATTTCAATTCCTCATAGGCAGTCTAGAAACGGTTTAGGTGTTTCGGTTTATCTTTACAGACGACACAAATTTCAATTCCTCATAGGCAGTCTAGAAACTGAACTCACTGACGAGGACCGTGTCAATGGTATTTGCGAATTTCAATTCCTCATAGGCAGTCTAGAAACCGCAAATTGGTGACGAAAATTATATTGAAAAATCCATATTTCAATTCCTCATAGGCAGTCTAGAAACCCTTGTTTTTCGCATAAAAACAAGATTTTCTTGGATCCTCCCGCATTTTCTTCAGAACGAAGAATTTTTATAATCCAAAGAAAGTCTTAAAATTATGCGTCGTCAATCCCTAGGGATTTTTACAATTCTCAAGATCGACGACAAAATATGGTTCGTTCGTAATATTTGATTACAAAAACTGTTCCTCTCCCCCTTTCTTCAGGCCGTATTCTTCCCTTTTGGAATAATTTTGAGTCTGAAAGGTATAGAAAACAAACGAATCCTCGTCTTGTTTCATGATCCGTAACAGTTCCGTTTTTAGCTTTTTGTAATTTGTTTCGCTGATATCCCCTTCCAACACGGAATTCTGCACCCAGGTCAAATATTTGCGGGCCGTTTTTAACACGCGGCCAACCCGTTTGACATTAACGTCATACACTAGGATTACGAACATCCACTCACCCTTTTACCAACGTGATACGAAAGGCTTGTATTCTTTTTCCCCGATCAAATGTTTCTGGAGCTTGTAAGCTTCCATGCGAATCAGCGTTCGGTAGGATACTGTCCGATTCAAATCTCGGTGTTGTACGGTGGTCGTAAGGCGCTTTTCAAGTTCTTGCAAAAAAGTCCTTCGGCCTTTTTCGTTCAATATAATACCTTCCATTTTCTTTTCGAAATCTTTGGCAGTGATCATCTTTTTACTCAATAATGTAAAAATTACCCGATCCACAAGAATGGGTTTAAAGATTTCCGCTATATCAAGATTCAGGGAAAACCTCCGGAAATTTGTTGCATGTAAAAATCCAATTCGTGGATCCAGGTGCGTTTTGTAAATTTCGCTGAGCACTACCGTATATAAAATGGAATTTCCAAAACTAATCAATGCATTCAGCCGGTTTAAGGGGGGTCTGCGTGAACGGCCTTCAAACACAAAATTCTTTTCATCGATAATCCGGTCAAAACTTTGGTAATACTTTTCACGGCAATTCCCCTCGACCGCCATCAACTGTTCAACCGTTTGACAATCCGGTACTCCTTCTCCCAAAGCCAGTATGCCTTCCCGAATGTCACCAAGAGGGAGGCCACGGTTTTCATAGTACCGCAAAACCTGATTCATATTTTGCAGGGCACCGGAAACAAAACTTCTGGCAATTTGCATTCGAACCACTTCATCCAGATACGCCTTTGCCTGATGTAAAATCATGTAACCCGAATTCAGGTGCTCCCGAGGATAAAAACTCCCCGTGTAGTATCCGTAATGGTTGTACAAATGCAAAAGAATTTCCTTTTGTGCCAAAAATTCCAGCAACCGCTTGTTAAAATCTACCTCACCGAACAGGAAAATTTCCTTTGTATCCTCGACCGGAATATACTTTTTCCCTTCATCGGTTTCGAAGCACAACGTATTGTCCTTACGGGAGATTGTGCCAGTGCTGAAAATATAGATGCTTTTTTTCATAGAGACTTTTCACCTCCTATGCCCAACACATTTCATTGTAGGCACAGTTTCGACACCAACGCACCTTTTTCGCCGGAGGTGGAAAGACCTGGTTTACCACTTCCATGATTTTTTTCTTGAGACTTTCCACTTCCTCTATCGCTTGCTGATCAAGCTCGATTTTCTCTTTTCTTCGTTCTTCCGGAAACAGAAGTTCCCCAACCGCTTCAATCCCCATCTGTTTCAGTTCATAAAGATAGAAGAGCAATTGCATCCGAGCACTCTCTTTGGAAGCTGAGCTTTTCTTGATTTCTCCTATCACCAACTTCCCGCTATTTGACTTCATGATATCCAGTTTCAAATGTCCGATGGTGATTTCTTTTTTCTCCCGTTGATACACTTTTTCCTGAAGAAAACGACCGTAGTCGATGTTAGGATCATCCTCATCCGGGACAATCTGACGCGCCATGAACCATGCTTCCCGCGGGCAAATGTGATAGTACCAGACAAGCGTGCCTGTTACATGAAATTTTTCCATAACTCATATCTCCCTTAGAGAAACAAAGCTTCGTCTTCATGTCCAACCAGATGGGCAAGCCCCAAGTCGGGATGATAAATGTTGCCGTCCAATCCAAGCCGCCAAATCGACTTGCCTTCTTTTGAGTAAGCCCGACTCCCAGCCATTTTCCTCGATACAGAAACCAGAAACAACTGCATCAGACCAAAAAACTGCTTCCGTTCCAAAAAAGATAGGGAATCGGCAAAGCCAGCCTCATATTTTTCGTAGATTTCTTCGATTGTGGAACACTCAAACTTGTCCATCCGCCTCCGTACCGAGTCCAACAACAGATGCTCTCCGTAAGGTACAAACGTTGAAATATGATAATTGGTCTCTTGAAAAGGGGCCAAACCTGCCAGTGAACTCCATTCACCGACAGCCGAATCCGCCAGCTTGAAAGCTAACGGTTCTGCAATTCTCCGTTCCAGCTCGCGATAATAGTTTTCAACCGCAATGACCAAATCGGGTTCAGCAGTAATGTTCCCTTCCTCCAACAGATCGTCGGTAACTTTACGGCCAATCATGCTTTTATAAACGTATTTGCGTGTATCGATTTCACCATGTCGCAAAAACCGAAACACTGTCAATTTTCCGCATTCGTGTCCAGAAAATCCATGACGGTTGATTCTGCCAGCCGACTGCAGAACGGAAGGCAAAATTGAAGCAGCCCGAAACAGATGGTCAAAACTAACATCGACACCCGCTTCAATAACCTGAGTGGAAACTAATAACGTCGGAATGCGGTCTTTCAAACGGGCCTTTACTTTCTGCAAAATTTCCTGCTTGTGCAAAGGGGTCATAGCCCCACATAGAAAAAGCCCCTCGGATGTGTGTCTGCTAATTTCTTGATAAACCAGTGCGGCATCCTGAACGGTATTCAGAATCACTGCTGCGGATTCCCCCGAAGAATAGGATTGCAGCAGATGTTCTGCGACTTCACGCTCGCTCCAGTCTTCTTTTTTCACTTCAATCTGATATCTGGAAGGTAGATCGTTTTTCTTCAGAACAGGAGCTAAAGGATGAATAGGTGAGGATAAAACTCCCTGGTAGGGGGGCATCGTCGCCGTTACCAGAATCACTTGCAGGTTCATTCGGACAGATGCCGCCTCAAGCATATATAAAAATACCTTCCAATGAGCACTCTCGATAATTTGCGGTTCGTCCAAGATCAAAATCGCATCTTTCAAGGCGGGAATTCTTAATGCTTGCTGAGCCCTGGAAGGAAACAGTGCAGCAAACAGTTGATTGAAGGAAGTAACTACGATCGGAGCTTGCCAGGATTCCATCAGCAATGCGCTTTTTTCATCCTGCTCCTCTTTTTCATTTTCAGGCTGCCACGTCAGGGAGTGATGCTGCATCACTTCCATGCCGGTAGCCTGCCGGATTTCGTCCACTACTTGCGAAACGATGGAAAGATATGGAGCAGCATAGATGATTCTCTGTTTCCCATGTTTTTTGCACGCTTCCAACGCCACACCAAGAGCCGCCATGGTTTTGCCGGTGCCTGTCGGAACATGCAGGGTATAGAACGGTTTGTCCGGTTTCGCTTTGTAGGAAGCAATTGCTTGGACTCGAATCATCTCTCTCAAATGGGAAAGTGAAGAAGCGGAAAATTCTTGTCTTTTTTGGGCGATCACCTGCTGGTACAGTGTTATCCCGGATTCCAGTTGTTCAGAATCAAAAAGATTTCCTTCCAGAGTTCCCGCATCAAACCGGTCGGCAAATATCAAATTACCTGTAGGAAGTCGAAAAGATTGAAAAGCGGCTTGGGCAAGGTCAGACTGAAAATTGCTCTTGTTGCTTTTTTGCAGATTTACAAGCTTGTCCCACCGCATAAGAAACTTCATTTCCCATGTTTCCAACTGTGTCGAATCCCATGACAAAAAATCAAGCAGCTCGGGAAACCATTTGGACAAAAAATGAGCGATTCCCTGCCAATCCACAAACAACCGGGCCCTGCCAATCTCGTAACCGCTTGCTCCCCATGGTAAGCGGCCGATTTCCAGATCATCCAAATTCCCATGATGATTGGCGATGTCGAGAATTCCGAGCATCCAATGCCGGAGCAGTTGAGTATCCTGTAATCGGTCACCCGCCCGTTGCTTGATCATGTGTTCGCCAAACAGAGCAAACAAAGCGGCTCCCAATGGAGAATGGGCAATCGGAGACTTGAGGTGTTGACCACATTCAATTTTTCGGATATAGTCTTGCCACTTGGCGTGGGATTTTCCGATGTCATGCAGCAAAGCCGCCAAGAAAGAAAGTTCCTGCTCAATCGTCCGACGTTCAGGCACCGCCAGCTCGGCCACCTGCTGCAGGTGATCCAGCAGTAAGTGAGCCGATTCAGAAGTTCGCGGGCGGGCAATGCATTCTGTCAACGGATACACCTTTACCATAAACAAACAACCCCTTGCGGCACACGAACAAAACGATACAATATATGATCAGCTTCATGGACATCTAGGGTAATGGGCCTGCCGTTTACCTCATAGATGATATCCATAGACCCACGGAACCGACGTTGTCCAATATGTTGATGCAACATGGCATTTACCCGGGCATACTGTACTCCAGGCACCGGGTGTAAAGCAGCAATCGCCTTTTCAGGCACTACCGTCAAACACTGAATAGAGCCCGTTCCTACTATGGATTCCGCAAGAACCAAATCCACATATTCCGGAACGGTTAACGCAAATGCGCTTCCCAGATAGGTATGATAAACGCTTTGCCTGCGCCGAATCCGTTCCGCCAATTCATTCAGGTGTTCCCCCTGATAATAAATCCGGTAATGAGGCTGAACCACCAACTCCACACTGGTCGGCCGATTAAACGTAGAGGATCCCTCGTTGTCCACAAAACCTTTCCCCAATAAGGACAACTCCTGTGACCGGGTACGGACCGGTTCGACCAATTCCACTCCTGTCCAGGCTTCTCCGTGAAATTCGTCCAACCCGAGAATTGAACCCAACAATCCTCGCAATGCAGTACGGGTGATAAACGGGTAGGTCAAATGGGCAGCCGTCGTATCCGGCCGTCGAAAATGAGCAATTGAGCCGCGTAGCTCAAAGATGAGTGTCTGCATCGGCAGCTCCCCCTCACCAGAGAGGTTGCAGATTCATCATGCTGGTATCCCCCTTCAGTTGCAGGGACGGATTCAGCCACAGACGGCAACGTGCAATCTTGTCCTGATATTGTTTCAGTAAGTCGAACAAGCCGGATACATCCAAAGAAATTTCCTGAACCGACGAAGGAGGCTGACCGTTTGTCCATTCTTCCTTGTCAGGCAACAGGCGAATTCCTTCTTCTAAATATCCGATGCGAAAGAGCGGGTCCCTGTATTCAACATGCATCAAAAACAACGGTTGCTGGATGCCACGTCCCCGTGCCTGCCTCTGCTGTGTTCCGCGCCAGAGCGCTTCCAGCAGGAGTTCGACATCATCCGGCTCAAGCATTGCTTCTTTGGCAATGGAGGCATTGATGACTCCCGGCATGGCAAAAACAGCAAATGGAAGTATGTAACTCGTCCAGATTGTCCCCTGGCTCTTTCCTTCATCGTTGGCTTCCCCGGAACTATCTTTAGTGTCCTTACTCGGCATCACAACAGTTCCCTGCACATACCGAGTTTCTACAGGATGCAATGAATGAGCCCAGCCAAACTGAACCGGTCCGGTCAATTTAAAAGATTCATTCTTAACGCTAAAAACGGCTCCAAACGACCGGACATCAAATGCTGCCTGGATCAGGTTCTCTCTGATCGGTCCTTTTGCGTTCCCTGTACGTTCGAGCAGTTTGTCGGCCAAACTGCTGCGGCCAAGCAGTTTCCCTTTTTCATCCCTTTCTTCCCGGACGTAGATAAAACGGTTTTTCAGTTCTCCTCCATCCGGATAAGCCATTTGAACATAATCGCGAACATCCCGTTTGATGCTCACATCGGATAGCGAAATGCGGCCGTCGTTCTCCCCAAATATCCGTCTGGCATCGCTGTCTGCCAGCGGGTCCCGGTTGGGTATCCCATCTTTGACCGATTTAACGAACAAGATTTCTCCACTGTTTACACCCATTGTGATTCCTCCTCTTTAATCGTGCTGAATACAGGCTCCTCCACAGATTCTTTCGGCTTTCGGCCAAGCGTGTATCCCGCCCAGAATGCGGTCATGAACTGATCTCTTTCCTTTGCAATCTTCTCCTGATATTGTAAATAAGTTGCCTGTACGATCCCGATACGTTTCATGGTCTCTTCTTTCAGATGCATCTTTAACTGTCCGGCATACTCCCTGATGGGAATCAGTCCGCGTTTCCAAATTGCATCCGGCGTCAGCGTACTTCCAAATGTAAATACCCGGTGCTCCATGTAGTCTTTTTTCATCTTTCCGTGGTACTGTCGGGCAAACTCACCGATCACATACCCGACTCCATACCCCAGTTCCGCCACCGAATCGAAATGGATCTGATTGACATCAGCCAACTCCATCATTTCGTTGAGCTCTTTCCAGTCCCGCATTGTCTCAATTTCCTTTCCTGAAATGTTTTGGTTGTAAAACTGCAAAAAACGTTTGAACACCTGAAAAAATATCACCTCTTCCCGTATATCATACATATTTCGTGGAAAAGAACGGGTAAGTTCTGACAAACGTTCTGCCGAATTGCGGATAAAAATTCCAGGTGAAAGAAAACGCCGATGCAATACGGTCTCCAACGATTGCCATATATACGAAGGACCATATGCGGTGGACAACAGAATTGGCAAGGATTCCAAATACTTACGTGGATTACTGGTGATTCCAAGATGTTCTTTAATCCCATTCCAAACCGGACGCAATTTTAACATAATGTACTGAACTTCCCGTGCCACAGAAGGAACCACGTCTTCAATCAACGCATGCAAATGAATGTCTCCCCGTCCTGCTTCTCCACTGTAATAAAGAGCCGTCAACCGGTACATATCATCGCTCAATGCATCAGGCAAGATTGTATCGATTCCCAGCAGTGTTTCCAGATAAAGCTCATTCTGTGGCTTTTCGCCCTTTTTACGGGAAGTCATACCGGTAATACCTAAAACAAACTCTTTCCGTGCATTCGGGTTGTCAAAAGAGTACTGGAGAATCGGCAGTGCGTAAACGGCAGCAAAAATGGAATCCAACTGTTTTTTTGCTTGGGCTTTCCGCGCTTCCGGACTGGTCGGTGGAGCAAACAGTTCTCTTGTCAATGAATCGGGCAGCCGGTTTGTCAGCTTGGCCAACTGATTGCTTCCGTATGTAAGCGATTCATAGCAAGTCGGGCAGATCGCAATTCCTTCCACCTGCTTGTTTTCATCCACAAAAATGGACAACGGGGCAGACCATGTGGTGGAAAACCAGCTCCAGCTTTTTGAATAAATCGATAACACTTCACCGGAATTCTCACAGAATGCACACTTGGCATCCTTCCCCTTACGGCTACCCAATGTTTTGCCCTCTTCCCTTTTTGCCAACCACATCCGTTTGACAATTGTCTCGAGATCGGCAACAATTTCTTTTTCTGGATACAATTGGCTGATGCCTAGCACACCTGCTTTGTGTGGTATGTCCTTTGGCCGATAGGAATAACATCCGTCTTGCTCAACTACCGCAAGCACCAGAATCCCCAGTGTTTTATTGTTCTCTCGCTGTATTAGCGGCCACTGCTGAACAATCGCTAGATGTACGTGTCGGGAAATATCCGCTATTTTTTCCGTACTTAATGTTAGATCGATCGTTCTTGCAATCCGACCCTCCAGAAATTTTTCGACCGCCTCACTACTTTCTAGAAATTCTGAAAAGTGTGCCTCATAGATTGGATACACAGGAATTCCATAAACTCCTTGCGGTTTCAAAGGATTTCCCCGTCCAGGGATCAGAAAAGGCGCAGCTAGCGCTTGTTTCGAATCAGATTGAAATATTTGCTTTTTCCCTTTTGCATCAGGTACATAATCTCCCCACTGCAACTTCTGCCAAACTTCTATAGTGGGTTTCTGACAACTTGTCCGATCCACTTCAACCACAAGGACATTGCTCATAAAATTGCGGGCCAAATCATTATCTATGTCGGAAATCAGTTTAATCACTTCTGCTGTTTCCATTCCCCCATTCTTAAAAGGCTCCCCTAACCGAACCAGATCACGAATGATCACATAATTCGCCTCCAGTAGTTTATAATGTTTAAGAACTTTTCCCAAAAATTTCTTCTGTCAAGAGCTCGATCCTCTTCCCTTTGTTTGGTTAAACTGAAGTAATATTCTGTTTTTGTGAATTTGAAAAACACGGTTTTCACCTCCTGATAGGTATCATGAGGAAATGATCTATTTTCTATTCATGTAATACATCCGATCTCCAAGAACTTATATGATCAAAAGATCTCGGTCCGACACCCCAATAAACAAATTTGATCAAAAAATTCGAGTTCCATAAGTTTTAAAAAAGACTGGGTTTATTCCTCATAGGCAGTCTAAAAATTGACTGAAATCCGCCGACGCCATCTACATAAATGATCTTTCAAAACCTTTGCCAGGTACACTATCTGACTAAGTGTACGGCCAAAAGCTTTGATATTATACCTCCACCAACCCAAACCCCATCGCATTCTTGCTGCCTAGTCCGGCGTCTATGGCGGTTTGCAACAACCGCCGGTCTCCTTTCAAACGGAATTTCCCACTGTATCCCTTTATTGCACTATCCTTGTACATCACAATATGACGTTTGTAGTGGCCAACCGGCTCCACCTGCACCCCGTGGAAATCGACTTCCTCTCCATAGATCAGTCGCCCTTTGCGCAGCAAATTATCCGTTACAATTCTCCGAAAATCGCTTTCCCCTGGTTCAAAATACAGGGTGTATTTGTTTCCGTCCGGTCTTAATAAGGTGGAATAGGCTACTACAGGCGACAGGGTGTGTACCACAATTTCTTCCTGCTCCACTTTCGGTTCCTGAATCTCCATCCCTGTAACGCGTAAATACTGAGAACCGATACGGAATCCATCTTTTAAGAGCAGTTGTGCCATATCCCGAATAAATTCCTGTACGGGTGATGAAACAACCAGCTGGATGGGATTCGAAAAATGAATCTGTTTCCGCTCGCGGAGAATCTGGTACGTGCCCATGATGCGTGAAAAAGCAAAAAGCGTAAAACGGCGGTTGTCAATACGATATCCTTTGTCATGCAAAAAAGCGGCAAAATCGGGTGAAAGACTGGAATAAATGGCTGCTTGTATAAATTCATTGTGCTGCAAAGGCAAACTCACAAAATCGTTCACCGCTTCCAATGTAATCTTGAATCTCACTCTAACACCGCCTAATGCTCTTTTTTCATTTTGGCACTACTATCTTTCTTTCTCTTTTTCCCTATTTGAAATCCAAAATCCTCCATTGAAATTTTTCTCCCACCTCCACTTCCCATCATCTTGATTATCCCTTCGAATATGCCAGTATCTGTCAGGGATCAAACGTTCGCCCTGTACCTGTTTCTCATCTCCTCAATTTCATTTGCGATTTGTCTTCGATATTTCTCCGGCTTCAATAACTCGGCATGTGTTCCGTATTGCCGGAACCATCGCAAAAACTCGTCCACCCCGCGAACGGTAACGGCAAACAGGATGGAACCGTCCGGATTATCAGTAATCTCGGGATCTTGGTAATACGATTCTTCCTTGATATACCGGGCGACAGCTGGGGAAAACCAAACTTGAAAGGTTGTCGGTTTCTCATCCTCTTTTGAACCAATTCCCCATAAATCGGACAGGTACCGATCGATATCAAAATCCTCTTCTATGAAGCACCTTTTTGATGTGAGTTCCACTTCCCGAAACCGGCTGAGACGGAACGTGAGCACTTTTTCCCGGGTGTGGCAATACCCGATCAGATAAAGATGACCTCCACGCGGAACGATATAATACGGATCAATCATTCTGTCGCTTTCCGCATCACGGTACATCGAGTGATAGATACACCGAATTGTCACTTGCCGTAAAATAGATTCCATGACCCGTTGCATGGAGAAGTTCATTTCTTTCGTTACAGGCGTTGTTTGAATACGAATCCTTTCACTCATAAACGTGGAAGTATCAAGGAATTCCTTAGGGTATTTAAGAGAAGGAAGGATTTTTTCCAGCGCCGTTTTGTATGCTTGTCGGAAAAGATGGGAATGCGGAGCCCGTCCATCGCTTAGATAAGGAAATAGAGCCATGGCCAAATATTCTTCCGCGTTCAACTGGGATGGGATTTGAGTAACATTTTCAACAAGATAATAGCCTTCCCGACCCTTGCTCAATACCTGTACCCCAATTTCATCCAGTCTTTTTATGTCCCTATAGATATTACGCACCGAGGTGCCGCATGCCTTCGCCAGTTCCGGAGCCGTGATTCCTTTGTTCCGGCTGATTTTTTGCGTGATTAGAAACAATCGTTCTGCCGTTTTCAAGCTTCTTGTTTGACTCATTGGGTCCATGGTGCAAGCTCCTTTCCAGAAACTACAAGAACGGTTACAACTTAAAAATTCCTTATTTCAATCAAAAGTCCTTCCCAACACATATAATTGTCACAAGTCTCGCTCAATCTAAAATCACACATAACAAAAACCGAACGCATGTTTGCGTCCGGTGATTTTTATGCTATCCTATACTTGTCCAACAGAATCGGCTCCTCGGGGGAGGGGCGGCTCATCCTCATTCCGTACGGAAAGGGGGTGAGGCTATTGACGATAGGCCACTCCCCCTGAGCAGGACCTACCTCTTCAGCACCAAACCGGGCCGCCCCTAATCCCAATTCAATGCGTCTTTGGCAGCATCCTTAACTTTCTCAAAGAATGTCTTGTGCTGCTCGCTGGGTTTGACACCAAGTTCGTCCCCCAGTTGACGAATGAGTTCACGCTGTCTCTCACTGAGATCTGTGGGCGTCACCACCACAACCCGTACATGTTGGTCGCCGCGGTAGGAGGTATTCAACCGTGGCATTCCTTTGCCTCTCAGGCGGAAAGAGGTTCCGGTCTGGGTTCCTTCCGGAATTCGCAGCTTCACCTTGCCGTCAAGTGTTGGAACTTCAATCTCATCTCCCAGGGCCGCCTGCACGAAGCTGATGGGCATTCGACAGAAGATGTCCTCCCCGTCGCGCTCGAAGAACTCGTGTTCCCTGACATAAACCACAATGTACAGGTCACCGGGCGGCGCCCCTTTGTCACCCTTCTCCCCGGCACCGGCTATCCGGATGCGGTTTCCGGTATCCACGCCTGCAGGAATTTTCACATTGACTTTCTTGCGAACTTTGATAGTGCCCGCTCCACGGCATTGTCCGCACGGGTCTTTCACTATCTTTCCGTCCCCGCCACATGCCTGGCAGGTGCGGCGATTGACCATCCGGCCAAGCGGTGTGCTGATCACCTGCTCCTGAGTCCCGGTTCCGCGGCAAACGGAACATGTTTCGGGATGTGTTCCCGGTTTGGCACCCGAACCGTGACAGGTCGGGCATTCTTCCGTGCGCGGAATCTCGATCTCTTTCTCCGTTCCTTTAGCGGCTTCTTCAAACTCGATTTGCATATTGTACTGCAAGTCGGCTCCTCGGCGAGGGCCCCGTTGCCGCCCTCCGCCACCGAAGAACATGTCGAATATATCGCCAAAACCGCCAAAGTCGCCAGCCCCGCCACCGAATCCTCCACCAAATCCGCCCCCCGGGTCCGCATGTCCAAATTGATCGTAGCGCGAGCGTTTCTCCCTGTCGGACAATACTTCGTAGGCTTCGGTTACTTCTTTGAACTTGGCCTCGGCATCCGGCTCTTTATTCACGTCCGGATGATACTGACGGGCTAGTTTGCGGTACGCTTTCTTAATCTCGTCTTCCGTCGCATTCTTGCTGACGCCAAGAATTTCATAATAGTCCCGCTTGCTCAAGAATGCCCCTCCTATACCCGTAAACTTCAATCCTCAGAAACGAATGCAAGCGCAACAGAAGAAAAGCCAAAGCCGGGATTCACACCTGCGACTTTGACTTTTCGCCGCTTGCTTATGGATTACTTCTTGTCCTCATTAACTTCAGTATATTCGGCATCGACCACGGTGTCATCCTTTTTGCCCGCACCGGTGTCTGCGCCTGCCTGCTGGGACTGTGCCGCCTGCTCATACAACTTGATTGAAAGCTGCTGCACTACTTGGCTCAGTTCTTCCGATGCCTTCTTGATCGTTTCGATGTCGCTGCCGTTTAATGCTTCTTTCAGTTTGTCTTTTGCGGCATTCGCCTTGTCGATCTCCGCCTGATCCACCTTGCCCTCAACTTCCTTCAAGGTTTTCTCAGTGGTATACACAAGTGAATCCGCACTGTTGCGAATCTCGACTTCTTCCCGGCGCTTGCGGTCCGCTTCCGCATTCATTTCGGCCTCTTTCACCATTCGTTCCACTTCGTCCTTGTTCAGGCCGGAAGAAGAAGTGATGGTGATTTTCTGGCTCTTGCCGGTGCCAAGATCCTTCGCGGAAACGTTCACAATTCCATTGGCGTCAATGTCAAAGGTGACCTCAATCTGCGGGATGCCGCGGGGTGCCGGCGGAATGTCGGTAAGGGTAAAACGCCCCAACGTTTTGTTGTCACGGGCAAATTCGCGCTCCCCTTGCAGAACGTGAATTTCCACTGATGTCTGGTTGTCGGCAGCAGTCGAGAAGACCTGGCTTTTTGAAGTCGGAATGGTCGTATTTCGTTCAATCAGCCGGGTCATCACACCACCCAGGGTTTCAATTCCAAGGGAAAGGGGCGTTACGTCGAGCAGCAGAACATCTTTCACTTCACCGGTCAGAACGCCAGCCTGAATAGCTGCACCTACTGCCACCACTTCATCCGGATTCACGCCTTTGGAAGGTTCCTTGCCAATCAGTTTCTTGATAGCTTCCTGAACCGCAGGAATCCGGGTGGACCCTCCGACAAGAATCACTTTGTCAATATCGTTGGCGGTCAGCCCGGCGTCGCTCAAAGCCTGACGGGTGGGTCCCAATGTGGCTTCCACCAGATCGGCGGTCAGTTCTTCAAACTTGGCACGGGTCAGATTCACTTCAAGATGCTTCGGACCGGTTGCGTCAGCGGAGATAAACGGCAAAGAAATAGCGGTTGTCAATACGCCCGACAATTCTTTCTTGGCCTTTTCCGCCGCGTCTTTCAGGCGCTGCATGGCCATTTTGTCATGGGACAAGTCGATTCCGGTGTCACGTTTGAATGTATCAATCAGGTACTTCATGATTCGCTCGTCGAAATCGTCACCGCCCAGACGGTTGTTGCCGCTGGTGGCTTTCACTTCAAACACGCCATCGCCCAGTTCCAGGATGGATACGTCAAACGTACCGCCGCCAAGGTCATACACAAGGATCGTTCCTTCTTCTTCCTTGTCCAGACCGTAAGCCAGGGCAGCTGCAGTCGGCTCGTTCACAATGCGCAGAACCTCAAGACCGGCAATTTGCCCCGCGTCCTTTGTTGCCTGCCGTTGCGAGTCGTTAAAATAGGCAGGTACAGTGATTACAGCCTGTTTGACAGGCTGCCCAAGATATGCTTCCGCATCCGCCTTAAGTTTTTGCAGGATCATGGCGGAAATTTCCTGGGGTGTATATTCCTTGCCTTCAACCGTTACTTTATGGTTGGTCCCCATATGACGCTTGATGGAGATCACCGTATTCTCCGGGTTGGTCACTGCCTGGCGTTTTGCCACATCTCCGACCATACGCTCCCCGTTCTTGATGGCAAGAACCGATGGGGTTGTGCGACCGCCCTCCGCATTCGGAATTACCACAGGTTCGCCGCCTTCCATTACTGCGACGCAAGAGTTCGTTGTACCCAAGTCAATACCGATAACCTTACTCATTTAGACGAAACCTCCAAACATATTTAACTTTCCGGTTTATTTTGCCACTTTGACCATAGCCGGTCTTATCACTTTGTCGTGCAGCAGATAGCCCTTGCGAAGTTCTTCCACCACAATGCCTGATTCGTGCTCTTCGCTTTCCACCTGCATGACAGCCTCGTGCCGGTTCGGATCAAAAGGCTGCCCCACGGCATTCATCTCGGTCACTCCTTCGCGCTCCAGAGCGTGCAGGAACTGGCGGAAGACCATGTCAATTCCTTTTTTCATTGATTCAGCATCGGTGGTTTCCGCTGCCATAGCCAGGCGAAAGTTGTCAAGCACGGGCAGTATCTCCTGCACCATGCGCAGGGCCGCATACTTGCCCAATTCCTCTTTTTCCTGTCTGGCACGCTTTCGGAAGTTGTCAAAGTCTGCGCTGATTCGCAGCAATCGGTTCTGAACCTCCGACAGTTCTGCTGACAGACGGATCACTTCCGCCAGCAGCTCTTCCCGGCTGCGAGGGTCCGCATCTGCGGGATTCGACGCTTGCCCTGCGGTGCTGCCAGCTTGTTCGCCCGCCATTTCTGCGGTTGCGGTTTCCGCTTCCTGTTCCGTCATTTCTTCCTGTTTCCGGTTCTGCTCCATTATGCTCCTCCACTACTTGTGCAATCTCGTTAACAACTCCGACAGCAGCACTGTCAGATGATCCATGACTCCGATGACCCTCCCGTATTCCATCCGGGTGGGGCCCAGAACGCCAATCGTACCGGCCGCTTTGCCATCAATCTGATACGTGGCGGTAATAACGGAACAGTTCTTCAACTGTTCCATGTCATTCTCAAGCCCGATTCGCACCTGAATTCCCGGAGAGCTTTGGACGTTCAAAAGCTGCAAAACCGTCTGGTTCGTCTCCAGCATGTCAAGCAGCGGACGCAGCTTGTCAATATCCCGGAATTCCGGCTGGTTGAGTATCTTCGTCGTGCCGCCCAGATACACTTTGTCATCCTGCTCAATCTGCACAATTTGATCCAAGAGAGACATTACACCCTCATACTGATTGATATACCGATTCAGTTCTCCCATGATTTCGTTGTACAGCTTGACCTTGACCTGATGTAAAGGAACGTCTGTCATTTTATGATTGAGGATGGCAACGAAATTGCTGATTTCGTCTGCCGTAATACCCTCGGGCAGTGTAACTTTTCGATTCTCCACATGTCCCGTATCGGTAACAATGATGGCTACTGCAGTACGGTCTGAGAGAGGAACCAGTTGAACATGTTTAAGCTTGACTTCCTGCACATGGGGACCCAACACCAGAGCTGTATAATTGGTGAGACTCGAAAGGATCTGGGCCGTCTGCTGGACAACCCGCTCCATGGCGTCCATTTTATCCACATAGGTCTTTTTCAATTGAAACAGTTCCTCCTGGGTCAATCGCAAAGGATGAATCAGATGGTCCACATAAAAACGGTACCCCTTCTGGGAAGGAATCCGTCCGGCAGATGTATGAGGCTGCTCCAGGTACCCCATCTCTTCAAGGTCCGCCATCTCATTCCGGATGGTGGCCGGTGAAAGGGTTACCTCTGAACGCTTCGAAATCGTCCGGGAACCGACCGGTTCGGCCGAATGAACATAATCTTCAATGATCATCCGCAAAATCAACTGCTGACGTTCCGATAGCATTGCGGTCCCCCTCCTCTTGTTAGCACTCATGCGTCTTGAGTGCTAATCACTACGTAAAAAATAACAAATCCCACCATGAGTGTCAACTGATCAGGAAGGCGGAAAACACTTCGTTTGCAATCGGCAGGGCCTGTCTGGAAAGCCTGACGCCAACCTCATCCCTGACCAGAAGACCTCTTTGCTCCAACCGGCTAGTGATGTCACCGAACAAATCGCGCATTTCTATGCCGTGACGTTCCTGAAAACGTGCAAACCTGACACCTTCCAGCATCCTCAATCCCAGGATCATGGTGTCTTCCCGCCTGATGGCTTCGGGTATGGCTTCCTGTTCGACAACCGGGCGTTTTCCCGCCTGACATCCCTCTATATAAGCCGGAACACTTGACTCCACCACATACCGGACATGATTGACATATCCGTGGGCTCCGGCACCTGCCGCCAAATAGGGTTCATTTCGCCAATAGACTTTGTTGTGCCGGCATTCATGGCCATTTTTTGCAAAATTGGAGATTTCATACATTCCATATCCATGAGCCTCCAATGTCTCCATCAGCAAATTGTACATGGCCAGATCGTCTTCCTCCGGCGGCAAATGCAGCTTACCCCGCTCCTGCCAGACGGCGAATGGCGTGCCTTCTTCCACTTTAAGCGAATAGGCCGATATGTGTTCCGGGGCCAATTCGGTCATCCGGCGCAGACTGTCGGAGAAGAT